>JALTOP010000279.1 GCA_027000105.1 Planctomycetaceae bacterium
GCACCAGCAGCAACCGCAAGAGGCAATGATCCCCAGAATCGGGCATTCAGTTCCATGAACCACCATTGCCCGCTTTGGTCGTCAACACGATATTCAGCCATTCCGACGCCGGTGTAGTTCAAGTGTTTGACAATCTTTGCCGTTGCCTGATGTAGTTCTGGGGAAACCGGAACACTGCGGCGATAAGTGCTTCCATGACCGGATGTTTCATGGAGTCGCCTATGCTGATGAACTACCAGTAACTCCCCTTTATTGGCTAGAAACCCGACACCCACCCCCACGCCCGAAACAAGCGATTGCAGGTGAACTCTGGAGCAATTTCTGGTGATCTTCTCGAATATCTGCAGCGCCTGCTCTTCGCAGAAGGCAGTCATCACATAATTTTTACCACCGGTGTGATTCAAATTGACAGAGCAGTCTGGTTTGAGGATCAGCGGATAGGAAGCGGACTGGATAAAACCATTCAACTCGTCTACGCTACTACAAACCCTGGAATCGGGAACTGGTACGCTCAAAGAATCGGCCAGATCCCAGGACTTCATCTTGTCAAAAGCAGTCTGAAATGCTTCGTCATTTATCAGGTGAACAGATTCAAATTCCTCAAACGCATCACGATGAGTCTGAAGGAAATAGACAAAGCGTTCCGTAGCCGGGATAACAAGTTCGTAAAAGTGTGTTTGAAGCAATTCTCGCAGTTCAGCAATCCACAAATCGTCATTATTTTCAGGCTGGGCAATTTGATGAAGATGTCTGACGTACCGCGACCGGGCTGCTGGCGATTCTGCAGGGCACCAGGCAAGATCAGCAATAATTCCACGGCGTCCCAATGAACGGACAATCGGCAAGACGATGCGCGCATCGTGACCAAGCACGAGCACTGTTTTTTCAGTTTTTGTCCGGTCGGTAATGTCAGTCACAATGCCTGGGGATCCATTCAGTATGAAAAGAGTGGGAATTCGTTTTCTCAGACTGTTTGCTGTAAATTGAAATCTTCCTTCGTGTTTTCCTCTGTTTCACATGCAGATTGGATTTCCTTTTCAGAAGGAACTGCGGTTCGTTTTATCAATCCGGATAGTGTGATTTCTTCGCTGGGGAATGAGGCTGTTTCAGTATGAGCAGATATTTCCAGGGAGTTTTCACAAAGCGTATTCAATCGTCTGGCCATTGCTTCAGCCTGTGCTTTATCTGTTTCAGGAAGCAGGATTAAAAACTTGCCATTGTGATAGCTGATAATATCATTTGCCTTTGTTTGTGTGGCAAACAGGTCAGCGATCCGGCTTTTTAGAATTTGCCTGCCAAGATGCGCTATCATTTCCATCAGATATTGATGCAGTTGTACCTTTGCAGAGGAATAATTCGGTGCAAAAGAAACGAGTGAAACAGGTCTTTCGTATCTTCGAGCACGGCGAATCTCCCGTTCCATTTCTTCATATACTGCCTGTTGCGAATTAATATTCAGTCCACGACGAATCGTCATGTTTTGCAAAAAGGCATCTTCAAACTGCTTAAGCTGATGACCGACCTGATACGTTAGCGTTCCAGCCAGAAGAATTCCGGAAGTTTCGGTAAACATTTGCAGCAACCAATACGTACCATCGGGTCTCCCCAGGAAGGCAGATGAGACAGCGTAGATCAAGAGCGCGAGTCCTGTCAGCCAGGGAGTGTATTTGCATGAAATAAGCAAGCCGGAAACGATCAGGATTCCGATCAGGGAAAATACCCAGGGGTGGACGGATATTGCCTCATATTGCATCGGGATACCCATCATGATAAGCACCCCGGCAATCAACCCCGCCAGCCATTTTCGATGTGAGGACACTGCCATTTTTTCCTGTGATACAAACCCTGAAACGATTCAATGAGTATTACATCGTGTGTGATGAATGTAACAATGATATTAAAAGGGAAAGAACGCCATCCAAGTCTAGCTCATATAATGCGGATAAGAGCAGATATTTTTTACGAGTTTAATAGGCGCCTTTGGGAAGGAGAACGGCTGTAATAGTTCTAAATAGCAGCTTGATGTCATACCAGATACTTCGACGTTGAATATATTCGATATCAAGCCTCAATCGATCATCGAAATCGACATCACTACGACCGCTGACCTGCCATAATCCGGTAATCCCCGGGAGAACTTCCAGACGTTCGGTATGCCACATTTTATATGTTTGGGCTGTAAACGATGTTGGCCTTGGTCCGACAAGGCTCATCTCTCCAAGAAGAACGTTAAATATCTGAGGGAGTTCATCAAGACTGGTTTTGCGCAGGAATCGCCCCACTCTGGTTATACGAGGATCATTTGAGATTTTGAAATCCGGCCAGGTCAGTTCGTTCAAGTGGCGCAACTCCATTTTGAGTTCTTCTGCATTGACCACCATTGTTCGTAGCTTGAACATCTTGAAACGACGGCCTCGCCAACCGGTTCGTTCCTGGCAAAACAGGATGGGGCCCGGATTTTCAATCCATAATACCAGGCCGCAGACCGCTATCACCGGGGTGACAAAAGGAAGCAGGATCACGCAAATTGTGATATCCATGATTCTTTTGGAAATCCGGTATGTTCGGGAGCAATTTCCCAGCGTTCCAATTGCCCCGCCTTCAAACCAGCATGATTCAGAACTCAGAGCCGCCATATTTATGATTCCACAACACGGTTGATTTTCCTGTTTGCCGATCACGCTGTTGTGACCTACTCTTGCAAAGTATAGAGCCAATTGTGTTTGCAGGATGCACCTTCTTTGTTGCATAAGGCTGATAACCACGTATTTATGTATCTGATTATCATTACAAGGGTTTGTTGCTTTCAGGGAACATGTCGTAGTCTCCATCCCAATGGTACAGGGAAATAATACACAATATTTTCATGCCAAAATTAGCAGTCACAACCCGGTTAACCGGATTCACCCGGATAGGCGTAAAAGGTGGACGATGAAAATTGTCTGACTATTCAACTTCTAATCCATTTTTCCGGCCAAGAAGTATTATTCGTATTATCGGTCCAATATTCACCTTATAAGAAATCGAAACAGACATCACCTTGAACGGGTTTCTGAAACAAAACAGCAGTGACACCATAGGATACGGAATATTGCTGGAGAGAGATAAACGAGATGGATGAAACAACGACACTCACTCGAATATATTTTACTACGTTTGCACGGTGGTGGGGATTATTGGTCGCTTCGGTTACTTGTGCAATCGTACCAGCAATTTTGTATATGAATAACACCGATGCAATTTATGAAACCCAAATTCGAGCACTCATCCAGAACAACGGGCTTGCCGTTGATGCGAAGGCAACTCACAATAAAGATAAAGAATTTCTTTCAACACAGTCTGAGATTATTCGCAGCCCGTTAATTGTCAAGCGTTCGTTTGACATCCTGCCACCTGCTCCAACATTGGAGAGTGATGCTGATCCGGTCAAATATGTGACCGAAAAACTTTTGGTCAGTCCACTTGTTTCAACCGATATTGTGCGACTTTCCTATCGTGATAGCGATCCCAGGCGTTCAGCATTGCGGCTTCAGGCTATTATCAAAAGTTACCAGCAGTATCTTCAGGAAATTGAACAAGGCGCATCTGACGAAACTGTTGAGTTGCTGGAAAAACAGGAGATCGCCCTGACACAGCAACGAGATTCCCTGGAAAAAGAACTCGTCCAACTTCGAGAGATGAGCCCTTTTGTGGGAGAACCGCGAGAGAGCGTTCGCACAGAAACATCAGTTCTTCGGGAACTAGCCAATCGTCTGATTTTAACGAGCACCAGACGAACCCGCCTGGAAAGCATATTGGAAAATGAGAAGCATTCAGGTTCACCAGCTTCTTCCATCGCCGTGCAGTTGGAAGATGTCAATGCAGATATGTCGCGATATCTTCGAGATGTGCAGAGTAATCTTTCACTGGCAGAATCTGAATTACAGAAACTTTCACGTGTTTATGGCCCCCTTCATCCGGAGCGAAAACAGGCGGAAGATCGGGTGAATTCGCTGAAACTGCAATATGCCAGTGCGGTCAGTCAGGCTGCCAATTCGGTGAAAAAACAACTCGAAATTGTCCGTTCCGAAGAGGCACATATCCAAAAACTTTATGATACAGAACGGCAACGACTCAGTACGCTTGATGCTTTTTTGCTTCGAGAAGAAAAGCTGAATTCTGAATTGAAGCGAGTCAACCAGGCGTATGAATCGACGCTTGCCCAACTGCGTCAAAAACAACTAAATAAAGAAGCTCTGGCAGACGGCCAGGTTTCTATTCTTGTGCGGGTTCTTGATGAGTTCGTTGT
>JALTOP010000280.1 GCA_027000105.1 Planctomycetaceae bacterium
ATGAAATCAACAAGGAAACCCGCGTGGGAAATCATTTTTATCTGATTGACTGGATTGTGCTGTTCGCCTATTTCGCGGGCATCATGCTGCTCGGTTTTTCTTTCTGGAAACGGAGCGGTTCTTCCAGTGAATTTACTTCAGGGGGAGGGACGCTGCCCGGCTGGCTGTGCGGGCTTTCCATTTTTGCGACCTATCTCAGCAGTATCAGTTATTTGGCATTGCCGGGAAAATCATTTGCCGCCGATTGGAATTCTTTTGTCTTTTCGCTTTCCCTGCCGATCGCTGCCTTTATCGCGGTGAAATGGTTTCTGCCCTATTATCGTTCAACGGGGGAAGTCTCCGCCTATGCAATGCTGGAGCATCGTTTCGGTGCGTGGGCAAGAATTTATGCGAGCAGCTTTTATCTCGTCTTTCAAATTGCCCGCATGGGGGTGGTGATGTATCTGATGGCGTTGCCGATGGCCGTCATCTTTGGCTGGGATATGCGGACGCTCATTGTCGCTACCGGAATATCTGTCACCATTTACTCTTTTGTTGGTGGAATCGTTGCGGTTATCTGGGCCGATGCGATCCAGGCGATTGTTCTGATGCTGGGAGCCGTCATCGCGCTGGTCATTCTGCTGATGGGTATGCCGGAAGGGCCACAACAGGTTTTCGAAATGGCGAGCAGGGAACATAAATTCTCGCTGGGAAGCACCGACCTGTTCAACATCGCAGAGCCAACGGTATGGGTTGTTCTGATTTATGGACTGGTTGAAAACCTTAAAAATTTCGGTGTCGATCAAAGTTACATCCAGCGTTATATCGCTTCGCGAAGTGAGAAAGAGGCGGCTCGGGGAGTTTGGCTCGGAGCATTATTGTACATTCCGATTAGTGCGATGTTCTTTTTCATCGGGACATCTCTTTACGCCTTCTATCACACCAACAACTCGGATATTGCCGAAGTGAAGCAGATCGTCGCGGAGCAGCGCCTGTTGCAAAAAGGAATCCAGCCGAGTTACACAACCTCACCGGACGGGAAACAGATTCCGGATCCCAAGTACAGCCGGCAGGTTGATGAAATCGCTTCATCGCTGACGAACAAGGATATTGGCGATCGCGTTTTCCCCCATTTTATTGCCAAGTATCTTCCGCCCGGTGTGACCGGACTTCTGATTGCAGCTATTTTTGCAGCAGCCATGAGTACGGTTTCGACTTCTCTGAATTCCTCAGCGACATTGGTAATGAGCGATTTCTATCAGCGTTTTTTTCGGCCCGATGCGACCGAACGCCAACTGATGTTCGCCCTTCATCTTTCGACACTCCTTTGGGGAATCTTCGGCACCGCGATGGCGCTCTCATTGGTCAGCCTGACAGAAAGCGTATTGGATGTCTGGTGGACTCTTTCCAGTATTTTGGGGGGAGGAATTGTCGGTTTGTTTTTACTCGGTATCATCAGTCGGCAGGCTGGCAACGCTGCGGCGGTAACGGGAGTTCTGGCCGGCTCGCTCGTTTTGATCTGGATGGTCGTTTCAACTTCAGATATATGGCCCGATTCACTGGCACATCTGAGAAGCCCATTTCACAATTTTATGACCATTGTCGTCGGAACATTAACCATTCTGCTGGTTGGTATCGCAGCCTCGGCCATCTGGAAACGTTCTCCACAGCAGCAATAGCAACAGCAGTAAACAGTAAACCCTGTGTAACCTCCAACTTTTATAACTGTAACCCCAAGGAATACAACAATAATGTCCAGACAACTACTTTGCTTTTCGCTTTCCCTGTTCATCCCGTTATTGGGAGCCGTTCCCCTGTTCGCTGAAGATGACCCGGCGATTGTTGTTTCTGAATTCATTTACGAATCTGCACCGTTCCCGGAATGTCATGCTTCCACAATTGCACAGACGACAGCGGGGGAAATTGTTGCCGCCTGGTTTGGCGGAACCGAAGAAAGAAACCCGGACGTCGGCATCTGGGTTTCCCGCTTGCAGAACGGCAAATGGACGAGACCGGTTGAAGTGGCCAACGGCGTACAATACACCACCCCTCGAGGACGTGTGCATCGGTATCCGACCTGGAACCCGGTTCTGTTCCAGCCGAAATCCGGCCCGTTGATGCTGTTCTACAAAGCGGGACCAACTCCGCAAACATGGTGGGGAATGTTGACTACATCCAACGATAACGGGAAAACATGGTCACACCCCTGCAGACTGCCCGAAGGGATTCTCGGACCGATCAAAAATAAACCGGTTCAACTGGCCAATGGCGACATCCTTTGTCCCACGAGCAACGAAACGAACGAATCCAAAAGTAAATGGAGCGTCCATTTCGAAAAGACAGGCGATCTCGGAAAGACCTGGCAGAAAATCGGCCCGGTCAACGACGGAGTGAAAATCCGTGCGATTCAACCAAGCATTCTGTTTCTTGGTGAAAACAGATTGCTCGCGATCGGGAGAACCCGCAATGATCGCATTTTTGAAGTCGCCTCAAATGATGGCGGAATCACCTGGGGAGAAATGAAACTTGGAACCCTGCCGAACCCGAACTCGGGAACGGACGCCGTCACGTTGAAAGATGGACGTCATTTAATCGTTTACAATCACGTCCCTGGTAACCCCAAAAGCTGGGGAGGCAAACGAACGCCGCTCAATGTTGCTGTTTCCAAAGACGGACATACCTGGCAGGCGGCACTGGTTCTCGAATCTCAACCGGGCGAATACAGCTACCCCGCGGTCATTCAAAGTTGTGATGGACTTGTTCACATCACCTACACCTGGAAGCGGAAACGGATCAGGCACGTTGTTCTCGATCCAGCCAAATTAAAACTCCGCCCCATGGAAAATGGTCAGTGGCCCCGATAGGAATTCCAGTCATCCCTTGATCACATCGTTCAGACGCTCCTGAACATCTTTGGGTAACGTTCCGATGGAAATGCGGGCTTTCTGGATTTGATTCAGAACCCGCCGATCCAGCGGTGTTGTCAAGTCGGTGGAGGGATCGGGATCCGGTTTGCGGCCCATTAAATCGGCGTTCCAATCGTCCAGCACCTTCAGGGTGATCGGATCGGGAACGCCCTGCAGCGCGTAAACGACTTCCTCCATAATCGTTTCCTGCGCTTCGAGATGTTCGGTGTAAACTCCTGCAATTTCCCGCAGAAGTTTCGCTCGTCGCAGCCTCATCTGTTCATTCCATGTTTGAGGCACCGGTTCCTCGGCAGGTTTTCCCTGACTCCACTCATTGGCAACCTGCCGGATCAGTCCGGGCAGACCGCTGCTCAGCTTTTCCAGCAATTGCGGACGATCTTTCGGATCCGTTTTTTCAATCGTTTCATAAACAATCTGCTTTAATTCCTGACTAAACAGTCCCGGAATTTTCTGAACCATTTCATTGATGGCCGGATCACCTTGGGAACTTCCCGGCTTTTGGGCAACTCCACTATTGTGGTTACGCCCTTGATGATTCTGATTGTATTCTCCGCCTGGATGCTCCCTGCGGTGTTTCTCAAGCGATTCGGGATCGAAACCGGCCAGATACGGAGTGATGATTTCACCCAATTCACTCGGCAATACCGGTTCAAGTTTATCGAACGCCAACGCAGAAACATAACCCGCTTTCGAGTGTATCAACGTTTCGCGGGTACCTTCAGAAAGTGTAAACATGAAAAAGGAGATTGTCAGGCAAATGGTAGCCCCTTTCAGAAAACCGAAAATGGCGCCCAAGTGTTTATCGAAGTCATCAAACTTGATTTTTTCAAGGCTACCTTTAATCAGACGAGCCAAGGCAAACGCGGCGAATGAACTGACAACATACAGCCCAAAGATGGCGATCCATCGACTCATAGGGGGATCAATCCCCAGCTGCGGGGCAACGCTGGCAGAAACCGTATTCGCAAAAAAGAAACAGGCCAGCAAACCGGCAATTGTCGCCAACTGCCAAACAAGCCCCTTGACGATTCCTCGCCAGACGGATAACCCAATAATGACCAGACAAACGACATCGTACCACATCAGCAGCATCCTTGCTTTCAGGCCCTGAAAAATGCTTAATTGTTAAATTTCCGGTAGATTATAGAGAACCTCCAATTTTACGGAAAGAGGAGTTTTCTACCCATATTGGGGATGATTTCGGCTGTTTTGTACTTATTTGGTAGTTGATTCGGAACATTTCAGCAATCGCGAACCGCCTGGCGCACTCATCTTCATGATGTCGAAAGTTTCACAAAAAAAAAAAAACAGGCGGCAGGCAAGTTATTCCGGTTGTTAGTCCGGTTTATGAAGTTCGGGGA
>JALTOP010000281.1 GCA_027000105.1 Planctomycetaceae bacterium
TTCTGAAACTGCTCAGTGGCATGGATATCAAGGAAAGAAAAAAACCGCAACACGGTATCCTGAAAGCCGAGTTCGACGACGTAAAATACTATCTGGATATGCACACAAAACCGCTGGGCTCGGGAGCAGAGCGGTTGTCGATCAACATTGTTGATGTAAAAAACGCAAAATACAGCCCGGAAGAATTGGACTTCAACCCGGCTGCGCGGGAGAAAATTCGGGAGCTGACAAAATCGAAAACCGGCATTCTGCTTGCCGCTGGCCCGCCCGGTTCCGGAACAACGACAACCGCGTTCGCTTTGGCGCGTGGCATCGATTCCTATGTTTACGCGATCTACTGTTTTTTCGATGTTGGCTATCGAGACCTGAAAAATATCACCCCATTCGAGCGACGGGAAGGAGAATCGCTGGAAGAAGCGCTGCAACGACTGATCCGGATGGAAGGTGACATGGCCTTCGTTGAACCGATCAGCAACAAGGAGATCCTCGAAGCCATCTTGAAAAAGCAGACAGAATTGGCAATCATTACCGAACTGACAGCCAAAGATGCCGCCTCCGCCGTTGAAAAGCTGTGCAAGCTATCTGGAAAACCTGCGGAAATTGCCGAGGCGGTGAGAGGCGTTTTCGGACAGAAATTGATTCGCAGACTTTGCGAGAGATGCAAACAGCCGTACCGTCCGAACCCCAAACTGCTGAAGAAAGTCGGTTTGGATGAATCTGTCACCACGCTCTACAAACACAGAAAGTTTAATGAAGAGGAAGACGCCCGCCCCTGTAAAGTATGTGGCGGCGGCGGTTACATCGGGCGCATTGCGATGCTCGAACTGGTTGAAATGACCGAAGGGATGAAGGCACTGGTTGCCAAGGGAGCATCCGCTGCCGACATCAAGGCACAGGCCCGCAAGGAAAAAATGCTTTCCTTCAAGGATGACGGCCTGCGACTTGTCGCGGAAGGAATGACCTCTCTGGAGGAGTTGCAGCGGGCGTTCCGCTCCTGACCTCTTATCTGATGTCATCCCTGTTATCTGTTATCTATTATCTGCAGAGACGCGGATTCTACACATTTCCAATCAACTCGTCAGCTCCCTGTTGCAGCAGGTCGTCTGCGATCTTTTCTCCCAGTTCGATGGCGTGTTGCAGGTTTTGACTGGCAGCCAGATTATCGGCCTCAGGCAGATGGTCAGCGATCTCGGTGCGGAGCGACTGCTTCCCATCGGAACTGAGCACGATCACTTCAATCTCCACTGTTTCATCCGCTATCCGGCAGACGATCCCTACGGGTGCGTGGCAGCCTGCCTGTAACCGGGCCAGTACCGTCCGCTCTGCCAGTGTTGTGATTTGAGCTTCCTGATCGGTCAAACGAGCCAACAGAGAGCGGGTTGCCTTATCATCGTGTCTGCATTCGATCCCGAGCGCTCCCTGACCGACGGCGGGCAACATCACGGGAGGCTCCAGGATCGCCGAGAGCCGGCTTTCCCACCCCAGTCGCTTTAACCCCGCTGCCGCCAGGATGATCGCGTCGTACTGACCGTCATCCAGTTTTTTGAGCCGTGTGTTGAGGTTGCCCCGAATTTCAAACAGTTGAAAATCGGGACGGACAGCCAACAATTGTGCCTGTCTTCTGGGGCTTCCCGAACCGATGCGGGCTCCTTCGGGAAAGGAATCGAGTGGAGCCCGCTGATCAATCTTCAGGGAACTGTTTGCAGGCAGAACAATTGCGTCCCAGCGAATGGCCCGTTTCGGAACAGAGGCTAAAGTAAGCTCAGGTGCCACGACAGCCGTGGGCAAATCCTTCAAACTGTGAACCGCAATATCCGCTCGCGAATCGATCACCGCCCGTTGCACTTCACGGGTAAAAACGCCCGTCCCTCCCAGTTGTCGCAAAGGCTGGGATTGATCCTGATCGCCAATCGTGGTGACATCGACCAGTTCGATTTCCGTTTCGGGAGAGATGTTGCGAATGAGATCAGCGACATGATTCGCCTGCCACATGGCAAGCTCGCTCCCGCGTGTTGCAATCCGTAAGTTGTTCACTCTGCTGTTTCTTTTTTCTGTTTCCCAAATTTGCTGATTGCTCAATCGATGAGAGCCGCCCTATGAGCGCGAACCACATTTCACATCTGCCTGGAGCCAACACCGAATCACTGCTCACAGAGTTGTCTCACACACCGTGATATATACCTGGTCGATATACCTGGTCTAAATCTAATCGAGGAAAATCGTCTGCTCACGATCTGGGCCGACGGAAACGATTTTTACAGGAACGCCAACAAGTTCAGAAACGGTATTCACGTAGGCCCGCGCATTTTCGGGGAGATCATCCCACGACCTGGCAGCGGTGATGTCAGTTTCCCAACCGGGAACCGTGCGGTAAATCGGCTGGGCGGCTGCGAGATCGTCAATTTGGCTGGGGAAATCTTCGGTTCGTTTTCCGTCAATTTCGTACGCTTCGCAGATTTTCACTTCCGGCAGTTTACTCAGAACATCGAGCAGCATCACCGCGATGCAATCAACACCGCTGACCTGGGAACCGTAGCGAGTTGCGACGGCATCGAGCCAGCCGCATCGACGGGGACGCCCGGTGACGGTGCCGTATTCGTTGCCCTCGTCTCGAATATGCTGTCCGGTCTCATCGTGCAACTCCGTGGGACAAGGCCCTCCGCCGACACGGGTTGTGTAAGCTTTGACAACACCAATCATCCGGGAAATATGCCGCTCGGGTACGCCGGAACCTGAATGAATTCCCGCACCGGAACTGTTGGAAGAAGTGACGAACGGAAACGTACCATGATCGATATCGAGCAAACTCCCTTGCGCTCCTTCAAACATCAATCGCTTGCCCGCTTTAATTTGCCGATGCAAAAAAGCCGTTGTGTCTGTCACGTGCGATTTGAATTGCTCGCCCAGCGAAACGTACTGATCGATAATTTCCGAAGCATCGAACGGTTGATGCTCCGGATCGAGAGCGCTCAGGATCCTGTTTTTGAATTCGACAATTTCCGGAATTTTTTCTCGGAGAACGTCGGGGCGGATGATATCGCCCATGCGGATCGCATGGCTGCGGTTCGCCTTTTCACGGTAGCATAAACCGATGCCGCGCATCGTGGTGCCGATCGCCTTTTCGCCCCGCTGTTTTTCGTAGATCGCTTCTTCAGCCATGTGATACGGAAAGATGACGTGGGCGCGATCACTGATAAGCAGGTCGTCACCGATTTCAATCCCCTGCTCTTTGACACCTGCCATCTCTTTCAACAGAGCGGTGGGGTTGATGACGACGCCCGTGGCAATGACAGAAACAACCCCGGGTCGCAACACGCCGGCTGGCAGCATGGAAAGTTTGAATGTTTTCCCGTCAAATTTTACGGTGTGCCCGGCGTTGTTCCCTCCCAGATAACGCACAACAATTTCATGCTGATCGGTTAGTAAATCGACAATTTTTCCTTTGGCCTCATCACCCCACTGCAGACCAATCACCGCTGTTGCTGACACGACAAAATTCCCATTCCGAGTTAATACGACAGAGCACCGCAAAATAAAACGTCGGACCCACCTTGAATCAAGTGCAGTATCCGACGCAAATCAGCCGGTCATTTTAATCGGAACCGGGAAGAGACTCCAGCGTTACAGCGTCATTTCAAAATCTTTTTCCTCCAGGAAACCTTGAAGTTTTTCCAATGACCGATGCAGCAACTGCCTGACCCGCTCGGTACTGATTCCCAGCGAAAGGCCGATTTCACGGAAGGTTTTGGGGGAAGAATCGGTGTCGAACAGACCAAAACGTTCGCTGATGATAATTTGATCCCGTTGTGAAAGCCTGTCGATAACCGCCCCAAGCAAGCCATAAACATGCGTCTGGGCTGCCTGCGAGTTCTCCCAGCCTGCCCGCTCATCCTGAAAGGCCTCGAAATAGCCGGTGTCGCCCGTAACGAATTTTCGACGATATTTTCGGGCCTTCCCGGTCACCCGGTGCAAATGGTTTCTAACCGCCCAGGTGGCGTACGTGCTGAAGCGTGTTCCCCGCTCGAAATCAAAAATCTCCACTGCCCGTATCAACGGCACTGTTCCCTGAGAAAGCAGATCTTCCAGGGAATTGTCCACATTAACCAATTTTCTGGCAATGGCCACCACGAGACGTAAGTTCGCTGTCACGATGTAGTTTCGGATAGCCAAAGCCTGTTCCAGGCAACTCTGGATTGCCGAAACTTTCGATCCGGTTTTTCCTGCGGATTCCGTCTTCAATGATTGCTGAAGCTCTTTGCGACGC
>JALTOP010000282.1 GCA_027000105.1 Planctomycetaceae bacterium
TGCCATTCTGCTTGCCGCTTCGATATTTGTGTATGACTACCGGGCCAAGCGAACGGTTTTCGGGCCGTTTTTTATGGGGATGTGTCGAGCGTTGAATCTTCTGCTGGGAGCCAGTGCGGTGGTGGAGTTCCGCTATTGGATCTCTCACCCCGCGTTGGTCGTGGCGGCAGTCATGGGGGTTTACGTGACGGGAATCACTCTGTTCGCCCGCAGTGAAGCGGTTCAGTCGGGCCGTTCGAGATTGATTTCAGGTTTTGGGCTCTGTCTGTTGGCGATTGTTGGTTGGGGAGCGGCTGCAGCCTATTGGGCGACGGTCTCTGTTGCCCGAATCGCGTTTGTGATGCTACTTCTGATTACGTTTCAAATTTCCCGTAAAGCGATACCGGCAATTCGCACTGGAGAACCCCGACGCGTTCAACAAACGATACGTATCATGTTGCTCAGCATCGCGATGTTGGAAGCGGTTGTCATTTTGTGCTTCGGTGGTTCCGGCGCGATTCCCTGGGCCATCGCGGCTGCCGTGATGATGATTCCGGGACAAATCCTTTCCCGCTTCATCCCCATGACATAATCCCGGTCGCAAGTTATGGCATCGCGTTAACCGTGAGCATTGTTTCCAATTGCTTCTGAAAAGATGGCTTCAAATAAAAAACAGACCCGACGGAAAATGACGGATCTGTTTGTGATCTCGGGCAGATGATCTCAGGCGAGATGATCTCGCTCGGATCAGTGTTTGTGGTCGTGACCGTCGTGGTCATGGTCATGACCTTCGTGATCGTGGTCATGACTGATTTTACCGCGATATTGCTTCCCTTGAATGGTTACCACCAAAGTGGCATCGCCATGGTTGTGGTCCAGTTCTTCCGCAAATTCCTTATCGGTAGAAACGAATTTCGATGAACCTCCCGCATCGGCCGCATCGGGTGACGCGCTCAGTTTGAACTGTTCTCCTTTTCCATCGTGTTTGAGATTGACAACGATCTCTTTGGCCTCGATGGCGACGGTTTTGCTGGCTGCAGAATCGAGAATGTAGATGGTGACGCTGCCTGCATCGTGATCGTGAACAACTTCCGCGTGATATTCCTCTTTCCCCAGTTCGACCAGATCCCCATCGTGCGGGCCGTGTGAGGGGTGTTCGTGTCCGCCATGACCGTGGTCGTGTCCGTCTCCTTCGTGATGCTCTGCTGAAGCGGCGGTGTTTTCTTTGGCAGAGTCCGCATCACTTCCCCCGGAATTGTCGCATCCCAAAAAGAGAGCCAGGCTCAGACTGCAAAGCCAAAATGCCATTTGATTTCTGTTCATCATCTTCGTACTCCTGTTGTAAAGTTTCACGTCAGTTAAAAGTCAAAGTTTTCATAGTGCTGGGACACAGCACGCGATTTCAAAAAGTGAATCGTGTCCAAATGCTGAATCGAGCGCGGCTTCTGTTTCGCGTCACGATTTTCGCATTGTTGATTTTCGCATTATTGATTTTCGTTTCATGATGGGTGGTTCACCTCTTTGTTTTCCTCTACCAGTTCGACCTCGCTGGAGGAGAGTTGGACGATCCGTTTTCCGGCAGGAAGTCCGATTGTCCAGAACAGGGCGGGGCGGATAAAGAATTCCAGGATGGTGCTGGTCAACAGGCCGCCGATGATGACCGTCGCCACCGGATACAGAATTTCCTTACCTGGTTCTCCGGCCGACATCGCCAGCGGTACCAGACCGATTCCCGATGTCAGCGCGGTCATCAAGACCGGGGCCAGTCGTTCCTGTCCTGCCCGCACAATCATTTCTTTCGACCATGTTTCTCCCTCATACTTGACCAGATGCAGGTAGTGGTTGAGCAGCAGAATGCCGTTTCGCGAGGCGATCCCGCCCAGAGATATGAAACCGACCATCGCAGCGATGGTCAGGGTTTGACCGGTGATGATTAATGCGGCAACGGAACCGATGAACGCCATCGGCAGCGCGGCCATCACCTGCAAAGAGAAATTGACCGAGCGGAACATCGTGTAGAGCACCATGAAAACACCAAACATGGAAATCGCAAACAGAATCGCGATCACTCTGGAAGCTTTCTGCTGGCTTTCAAACTGGCCGCTGTACTCCACAAAGTAACCGGGAGGGAGTGAGGCCCTGACAGGTGCCTGTTTTTCCTGAATTTCCTTGACGACGTCGACCAGTCCGCGCCCGGAGACATTGCACTGGACGACGATCCGTTTTTGCACTTTTTCCCTGTTGATGGTATTCGGTCCACTCGATTTTCTGATTTCAGCCACGGAAGCCAGTGGAGTTCTTCCGCCAGTGGGCAGATCGATGGAGAGTCGTCTCAGAGCCTCCAGATTTTCCCGGTAATCTTCATCCATGCGAATCAACAGATCGAACGTGCGCTGGCCGATGAGAATCTGCGAGACAACCTGACCGTTCATCGCTGTTTCGATGTAATCGTTGACATACACGGGAGTGATCCCGTACTGTTCCAGCTTGTCCCGATTCAGGCGAATCTGCAATTGCGGGATTTCAACCTGCGGTTCCACCATCAGGTCGGTAACTCCCTTGACGCTGCCCATCTTGGCAGCCATCTCTTTGGCCTTGTTGCGCAGGATGGTCAGGTCTTCCCCGTAGATTTTGATACCGACCTGCGCCTTGACTCCGGAAATCATGTGTGAAATCAGATGGGCCAACGGTTGCTCCACCGTTGTGACGATGCCCGGAATATCGGCCATTGCTTCACGAATTTCGTCAAGAACTTCTTCGCGTCCCCGTCCGGAATCTTCGTCGAAGCTGATGATAAATTCGGAGACGTTGACTCCTTCGGCGTGTTCATCGAGTTCGGCCCGTCCGGTTCGTCTGGTGAAGGCGGCCATGCCCTCGATTTTCATCAATCGTTGCATCACCGTTTCCGAGATTTCATTCGATTTTTTCAATGATGTTCCCGGCGGCAGAACCACATTCAACTGGGCGACTCCCTCGTTGAACGGAGGCAGGAAGTCTTTTTCCAGTTGGGTCAACGCCATCGCTGCGATCAACACCCCGGCTATTCCCAGCATCAACATGAGATTGGAAAACCGGATGCTGAGTCCGATCACGTGTCCCGCTCCCCATTTCAACAATCGCAACAGCGGGCCATCCTTGTGATGGTGGGCGGCGGAATCACCAGCGGTATCTCCCGGTTGGGGCATCCCGACTTTTTTGCCGAGCAACCAGAATGAGAGCACGGGAGTCAGAGTCAATGAAACAATCAGTGAAGAGAGAATCGACACGATGTAGGCGATTCCGAGAGGAGCGAACAATCGCCCTTCCATCCCGGAGAGGGCAAACAGGGGAATGAAGACCAGAACGACAATCATCGTTCCGAAAACGATCGAGTTCCGAATCTCACAACTGGCACGAAAGACGACCAGCAGGGGATGCTTCGGATTTTTGGCAAAGCGGTTTTCGCCCAATCGTCTGTAGATGTTTTCGACATCGACAATGGCATCGTCGACCAATTCTCCAATCGCAACAGCCAGTCCCCCCAGTGTCATTGTGTTGATGGTAATGCCGAAAGCGGTGAAGATCAGAGCTGTTGTCGCGATTGAAAGCGGGATCGCGGTCAAGGTGATAAACGTGGTGCGGAAATTCATCAGGAACAGAAACAGAATAATGACGACCAGAATGCCGCCGTCGCGCAAGGCTTCGACCACGTTTTCGATCGCCCGATCGATGAACGCTTTTTGCGAATAGAGTTCGGTTTCGATTCGAATATCGTCCGGCAAGGAGGGCTTCAGTTCCTCAATTGCCTTGGCGACCAGTTCCGCCACTTCTCTGGTATCTGCGTTCGGCTGCTTGTTGATTGTCAGGATGACAGCCGGGCCGCCTGCGAATTTTCCGTTTTCCTCTTTTACATAAGCGGAGCTGTCTCCCCGTTTTACTTGCGGGCCTTCGATGACTTTTGCGACCTGGGAAAGAACGATCGGTCTGCTGTTGCGCATCGTGATGACGACTTTTTCCAGATCTTCAATGGTTTGAACCCGTCCGAGCGAACGAACCAGAAATTCATTCGGCCCCTGATCATCAAGGTATCCCCCGGTTGCATTTTCGTTGCTGTTTTCACACGCTTTTCTGACCTGATGAATGGTCAAGCCGTACTTGAGCATCAAATCGGGATCGACGAGTACCTGAAACTGTTTTCTTCCGCCGCCGATCACGAAAACCTGGGAAACGCCCGGAATGGTCAACAGCCGCTGCCGAACCGCCCAGTCGGCCAATGTTCGCACTTCCATGGGA
>JALTOP010000283.1 GCA_027000105.1 Planctomycetaceae bacterium
AATGCCGACTGTCAGGCGGGATTCTTTCGATACCGTTCGCAGAGAACGGGTCAATTCGTACTCCACAGGGATTCCGACCTCAAAAAACGGCACAATGACTTCATCATTACCGCTGCTGATTCTCGCACCGAGATAGATGTCGGTTACGACAATCTGTCCATCACGTTCGGTTTGAACTTTACGGGCTTCAATGCCGAAATGGCGGGCTTCTTCAGCCGCTTTGCTGTAAGGTTCAACGCTGACCATGCGAACTTTCACCTTCCCTCCGCCTCTGTTTTCTATTTCCCGAAGCAGACCAACCAGATTTCGGTGAACAGCCGCGTATTCTTCCGGCACACGTGGGCTGACATATGCCTGAATTCTGACGGGACGTTTGGCGTCGATCTCTTTCAGTGTTTTGATGGTAGTTGGGCTCAAGGTGTAGAGATGTTTTTGCGTGAAGTCGAATCGTTTGACCGAACCGATGGAGAGGGTTGTCACGCTGACAAGAATCACGGCGAGCGATATTCCCCGCAGCAGATACTGCCATCCCATGGAGTTGCCGGCTTCCCCGGTGTTCCAATGTCGGCGAGAGATAACGACATAATTCAGATAGAGGAAGAAAATCGTCAGGCTGATAAAGTAGACGGTTCCCTCCAATGGCAGGATCCCAAGAGCGAAGTCGCTTAGATGATGCCCGACAGTCAGATTGTCCATCACTCCCATCGCCGGGAGAGTGGAAACGACTGTTTCCTTGGATACTCCCACGCTTGTAAGAAATGCTGTCAGGCCGGAAATAATGACATCCGTTACCGTTGAAATAAAGACGGGCACGCTGCAGAAAACCGCACCGAGAACAAACGCAACCGCCGCGTTACTGGTCAGGGAAGAAGCAAGCATCCCCGCACTGATCAGAGCCGCACCGGAGAGCCAGTAACCGACATAGGTTGTAAATTGTACGCCAGGATCGGGGTTTCCAATAATGCTGAGCATCACCACATTCGTGCAGGAAAACAGCAGGGCGATGGTGTAAACGGAAAGAACTGCCAGGTATTTCCCGATCAGAATTTCGAAATCGGTCGCAGGCATGGTAAATAGCAACTCATCGGTGCCGAGTTTGCGTTCATCAGCCCAGGAAGTCATGGTGATTGCGGGAATGAGAAACACCAGCAGCGCAGGGAAATTCCTGGTTAATTGATCCAATGTCGCACTGTTGCTCGCAAAAAACTCGGCGTCAAAGGCGAGTGCAGCAGCGATCACGACAAAGGCGACAATCACGACATAGCCGAGCAATCCGGAAAAATAGCTGGCCAGGTTTCGAAAAAATACCGCACTGATCACATGTGGTCGAACCATGATCGCGGAACCTCCATTATCTATTTTGTATGTCACATTCCCGAAAAGGGGAAAAGATTGATGACGTTGATTACCTTATTCGTATCTATTCACACTACCCACGGGCGGCGTCACAGCGTCCTCTTTAATCGCTCAACCGCCAAATGCTCAGGCGTCGTTGGTTCAACGCTGCCGGAAAAAACGGTTGATGCGTTGTGAGGCACCTTTTGCCGCGTATCTTCCATAACTAAGCGGTCAATTCCTGGAATCTCTTTTCCATTCCTGCAATATCTTCCGAGAGGGCAGAGACAGGGCCATCCAGAATGACACGTCCGTTATTGACCAGAATAATCCGGCCGCACATCGCCTGAACCTCCGAAAGAATATGCGTTGAAAGCAGAATGGTTTTTGACTTTGCCAACGAGCGGATCAGGTCGCGAACCTGATGCGTCTGGTTTGGGTCGAGACCACTGGTCGGTTCATCCAGAATCAATACGGCTGGATCATGCAGAATCGCTTGTGCCATGCCGACACGCTGGCGAAACCCCTTTGATAACTTGCCGATCGGCTTTTCCCAGACGGTTCCCAGCGAGCAGCGATCGACGACATACTCAATCCGGGTCGCCGTGAATTCTTTGGAAAGACCGCGCAACCTGGCACAGTAGTGCAGTAAAGATTTTGGGGTCATTTCCATGTACAGCGGGCCGTTTTCCGGAAGATAGCCGAGAATCTGAGCGGCTTCCTGCCGGTTTTCAAACACATCGAACCCGCCGATGCTGGCGTGTCCGCGCGTGGGGGCCAAAAAACCGGTCAACATTTTCATCGTCGTTGATTTTCCCGCACCGTTTGGGCCGAGAAAAGCGACGACCTCCCCTTGAGGAACAGAAAAAGTGATATCTGAAACTGCAATAAATTTGCCGTAATGCTTTGTCAGACCTTGGGATGTGATCATCGACCCGGAGGAATCCGCCGTCGATTTATCCGTACTTGCCGGGTTTATTGCTTCAGTTGCATTCATTCGTTGTCAACTCTCCTGTATTACTCAGGGTTAGATTTCTAACGTGTTTTGTCCAAATATGCCGGAAAATAACCTCTGATAACGGCGAATTAACGAATTAATATGACTCAGCATGATACTGTCTGTGGTCAATTTGTAGCCGATCTACCTCTTCGAGACAATTTCCGCGAGAAACATCCTTCCCGCGGCAGCTTCCAGATATAAGCAATTGTGTCGACTTTCGCGCACAAGATACGAAAACGACCCGCAATTTGCCAGTAAGCCTACATTTCCCGTCAGCAGCGACATTTCATCCCGCTTTATTAACATCCACTTTCAATATCTACGTAGTAAAAATGACGTTTGTTGGCTTTTCGGAAGGAATTATGGTGGGGTGATCGTGTCACCGCGTCAATTTAGCAATGGAGCATACCCGATTCAAGCCTTTAATCCTTGTCTGCATGCTTCACAACGTCCCGTCTGCTTATTAAGCTGTCGGCACGTTATTCCCGGCTTGAGCCAGGACAACGCTTGAGCCAAGACCTTGAGCCAGGACAACGGAAAGCCGAGTTGACAGGATCGTCGACAGGCCAATTGCAACAACATATCATTCCCAGCAACATTTCATTCCCTGGAAATAACTGATCGGGTAATCCCATGGACAGCGAACTGCGTGAGACCTGCCAGAATTTGACCGAGCGCATCCTCTATTTGAAGGACTCTCTTTGACTACGCCGGCAAGCTGAAAAGAATTGAGGAAATAAACGCCGCGATGGGAGATGCCGGGTTTTGGGATAATCAGGAAAAAGCCCAGGCACTTGTTGCGGAGTTGAGCCGTCTGAAAGGACTAACCGGTTCTCTCGGTGAATTGATCTCGGGAACCGACGATCTGGCTGTGCTGATCGAGTTCGCTGAGGAGGAAGACTCCGACGATTCCGAGTCAATTCAGGAGCTGAGGCAGACTGTCGACAAGTTGCAGAAGTTGCTCGAACAGGTCGAGTTGCAGACACTGCTCGGACAGCCGGACGATGTCGCCAACGCCTACGTTACCATTCAGGCGGGAGAGGGGGGAACCGATGCGGCTGATTGGGCGGAAATGCTGTTGATGATGTACATCCGCTGGGCCGAGAAACGTGGTTTTTCGTTGGAAATTTATGAGCGGACGAACGGCGAAGAGGCTGGAATCCGTCACGCAACTCTTCTTGTAAAAGGGGATTACGCTTACGGTTATCTCAAGGGGGAGTCGGGAAATCACCGTTTGGTGCGGATCAGTCCGTTCAACTCGGCTGGAAAAAGACAGACAGCATTTGCGGCTGTCGATGTCACGCCGGAACTCGATGATGCTGGTGCAATCGAAATTGACTGGGACAAGGAGGTTCGCGAAGAAACGATGCGAGCCGGCGGAGCAGGGGGGCAGCACGTCAATAAAACCGAGTCGGCTGTGCGGCTGACACATCTCGAAACCGGAGCTGTTGTCCGCTGTCAGAACGAAAGAAGTCAGCACCAAAACAGGGCCGCGGCCCGAAAAATGCTTCTGGCCAAGTTGCGTCAACTGGAACTGGAAAAGCAGGATGCCGAAATCGCCATGAAACGGGGTGAAAAATCGAAAATCGGCTTCGGAGGCGAGACGGTTCGCAATTACGTGCTGCAGCCGGAACAGTTCGTGAAGGATACTCGATCCGGTTTGAAAACGGCGAATCCTCTCTCCGTCCTCGATGGCGAACTTGATCCCTACCTCGAAGCCTATTTGAAGTGGTCGATGGGTAAAGAGGTCGCGAAATCGGATTCATGATGTTCCCCGAACACCCGAACTTGTTGATCGGGCAAATTGTTGATCAGACAGACCAGCCAGACAGATCAGCCAAACAGACCAGAAGGATGCGTGAGATGTTGAAGTCGTACCTGTTTTCACTTCTGTTGCTTGTTGGAT
>JALTOP010000284.1 GCA_027000105.1 Planctomycetaceae bacterium
CTGGTTCTCCTGTTTTTGATCCGGCCGGTCCTGTTTTTCTTTTTCCTGTTTCTCACGAAGTTTTTTGATCATCTTTTCCAGAACGCGGTCGTCATCTTCGCCATCGGGACTGTACTTCGGTTTGTCTGTTTTTTTCTGCCGGGAATTGGGCCCCTGTTCCTGATTCTCGTTCTCCTCTGAGCCGGAATTGTTTTTTGAAGTTTGATTATTTCCCGTCTGTTCCGAATTCTTCTGCTGTTCGTCCGGTTGATTCGTCTCTCCGTCTTTTTTCTCGGAGGATTTTCCGTCGGACGCGTTTCCTTTTTCGGGAGACTCTCCCTGTTCCGATGAAGCATCTTTCATCGACTGTTCAGAGGATTCCGGATTGTCCTGGCCGGGTTGCTGTTCGCTGTTCTTTTCTTCGGGAGGTTCATCCGAGACGTTTTGCTCCGGTTCCTGCCGTTCCCGTTCGATCTCTTTCTGTCTCTGTTCGTCTTCCTGTTCCTGCTTTTTTGCCTGCTGTTGATCAACCGGAGCAGTGATACGGATGCGCAATTTCGACGTATTCCGGCGATTCGGATACGGTTCCCGGTTATCTCTGGCTTCAACCCAGAAGGAAATTTCATCGCCCGGTCGAATTGGCAATCGCTTCAAGTCCAGTGGATAGCGGGTTCGCAGCATCTGTCTGTTTTGGGCATCAATCAGGTCACTGAGGATAATCTTCCCCTGCTTTTCGACCTGCACCGTCAACCCGGAAAGATGGAAGTCCGGGTCGAACGCCTCGATGAGTAGTGGTACCGTTACATTGACCGGTCGAACCAGATCGCTGGTCGGATCAAGCAGACGAATTTCCGGGCGTGCATCCGGGCGAATGAGAATCGCATGCAAGGGGGGAGATGGATCCCGTGATCGATCAGCTGTTTCGCATTCGATACGGTAAAACCGGGGATATGTTCCATCATCGCGAAACCGCAGCGTCCAGTTTCCTGAAATTTCTGTTTCATTTTCGATCGTCAACGGAAGCTGTCCGCTACGACTGCTCGGATCCTGCGAATCGTACAATTGAATCCATGCTTTTTTAATCGGCATGTTCGATTCCGCAACAAGATGAACCGCGGAGCCCTCGATCGCATCGAGAGAGCCACTTTGTTGAGTTCGTTCCGCCTGATTGGTGTATTCGGGAGGCGTGATACGGATTTCACGAATGCTGGTTTGTGGGGCAGGACGAACCGATATTCTGTAATCTTCCGTTCGGGCGTCTCCTGCCATCAGATAGTAACTGATCGGCTGATCGACTCCCCTTCCATTTTCGCCGGTGATAAGACCGACAAACTTGCCCAGTCCGTCGTCCGTTTCATGCAGCGGAATTCGCTCCTCAAGAACGCTACGATCTTCCGTCGAATAGACGAGCCAGACCGTCTCCG
Source organism: Planctomycetaceae bacterium (assembly GCA_027000105.1). GTDB lineage: Bacteria > Planctomycetota > Planctomycetia > Planctomycetales > Planctomycetaceae > Rubinisphaera. The sequence goes on from JALTOP010000284.1 coordinate 1,404, forward strand.
GTATTTTCCCGTCAACATAGGCGGAAACCTCGACGTGACTTCCCTGCGTGACAGTGATGTTGCCCGGTTCGATATCGAAAATGCGTGTTGTTGTCGGGGCAGCCGTTGTTGTCCAGGGGAACAGAATGCGCCAGATGGAATCTGCGACGCTTTTGGGCGTAATAAAAGCGTAACCGAAGATCAGAACGGTGCCGATCAACAAAGCGTACAGGCGATGCAGCAGCGCCCGGCGATCGACCGCATGTTCGACATCCAAATCGTTCAGCGTTAATGCCGCCCTCTTTTCAAGACTGTTCCTGATCAACTCGGAAGTCGCAACCCCGTTCGATTCCAGATCGACCAGCGTCAGCAAATTGTTCTCAAATGATTGGTCGGCTTTTTCAAGCGTGCGAGCCGCAAATAACTGAGTGACCGTTTTTCCTGCCGCTGTCCGCCAGTAATAAACAATCGCCCCGAGCAGACTTCCTGTCACCCCCCAGAAACCGAGCCAGCGTAATGGGCGGGATAGCCCCTGTGAAAACGCCCAATGATCGAGCAGGACAAACGTGAGCAACAAAAAGAGGACGACGGAAACAACCGTTGCAACCAGCAGCATGACATCAGTCTGGCGGATCAGGTTCTGCGTCCGACGAATCTGAAACAGAATATAATCGCTGAAGTCGACATACTTCGGCTGGTGCATTTCTTCAGTTCCGGCCATCTGGTTCATCCGTTCAAGAGAAATCCGCGTTTGCAAACCGCGCCACGTTCCATTGTACTCTTTCGACGCACCGAAGGTAATAATTTGTTCCGAATATTCTGAAATCGCCACAAGCGGCACAAATCCCCCTTTTTGCCCGCTTTTCGTCCCGGTTCGTCCATTTTACACCAGTTTACACCAGACCGCTTCGTTTTCGCAGTATCCATTCGATGGTCATCAACGTGGCGAAAAGAAGCAAAATGGGCCAGCCGTCCCAAAGATTGAGTGAAGCCGTAATTTCCAAACCGCTTTTCCACGGTTTCCGACTGAGATAGTCATCCAGAAATTTCTTGAGTTCTTCTGGAGCAATTGTTTGCGAATCGGTTGTCATTCCGGCCAGTCCTGCCAGTTCCGCCAGCAGTTCGCGATCGACAATCGGATGATCCATTTCCAAATCGCGATCATGTACCAGAAATCGGGCGAGAGCGGAAAAGCCGACATTTTTCCCGTTGTGTGCCGCATCCACCCGCACAAAATAATCACCGGGAGTCAATGTTTCGGCAAATGCTGCTCTTTGCCCGATATCGGTTGAGGAACCGCTCAATAGATGTTCCTTCCCTTGCGGATCGGTAATGCGCACCTGAAAGGTTGCCTCGCTGAGCGGGTTTCCCTTTTCGTCTTTTGCGCCATATTCCAAAGAAACCCGACCGCCCGGGTCGATTGTATTCGGCGTAATTTTCAGCCAGACCGGTTGATCGGTATCGAGTTCCTTATGGGCAAGCCACAAGACGGCTTGCATCCAGAATCTGCGGTGTGCCTGTTCGAAACCTGCCTGTGCCCAAAAGTAGGTTTCGTCAAACGCCAGACACATCACACGTGAACGACCGATATCGGAAGCGACAATCAAATCATCCCCCTGTTCACTTTTGGCAAGAACTTCGACGAAGTCCGATTTGGCCCGAATGCGCGTTGCACCGGTCAAAGGTGGGAGTTTCAGCCAGGCTTCGTTGTTGCGACTTGGCGAATCGATGCGCATCACGTAATGCCTGTTTCCCGCGGTGGTCGGGACGAGATGCAATTCGCCCTTAATCTGTAAATTGGTATCAAAGGTCGAATCCGGTTCTGCCTGCCCCGGTGCAAGCGCGACCGGCAAGATGTCTCGAAGGGGCGACTGTGCATATCCTCCCGCGCTGTAGGTATGGTAACCGCCCAACATCATCAAGCCTGCTCCGTCGCGCACCCGTTGGGCCAGCAGTTTCAATTGCACAGGCGTAAAATGCCTGGCGGAAACATCGCCAATAATGTAAACATCGTAACGCCCCGGCTCGAACCAGCTGTTATCGATACCGGAATCGTTGCCGCTTCCCGAGAAGGCTTGAGGACGGATCAACTGAAAATCGACCTGAACTTTTTCAGAAGCGTTCAGTTGTCTGACAGATTTGATTTCCGTGCGGAAGGTGTCGAAATAGGCGATCCGCAAGCCGCCCTGCCTGACCCGAATGAGTGTTTCGCGGATGTTGTTTCTGGTTTGAACTTCCCCTTTGATCGGTTCCACCTCGGCTGCCAATTTGTATTCTCCCGAGAGTTCCGGCGTGAAGGAGAGTTCGACGACTTTAGTTCCTTCTGCGTAGCGGGTCTCGAATTCGACAACCGTTTCCGAATAGGTTGTTGTCGGGATCGGCTTCAATTCGCCGGTCTGTTCGGCTCGTAACCCCGACCGATCTTCCAGCAACAGACGAACGCGCATCCGTTGATTCCCTGCTCCCGCCCAGCGCACATGCACACGCACCGGCACTTTCTTTTTGACAAATACAACCGGATCAACCTGGATTTCCTCGATTGCAACATCCGCAGCGGCAGAGGATGTCGCCGCCTGACCGATCGGTATCGGATAAAGTGAGATGCCGAGCTCCCCCAGTTCAGAAGCAACATCCCGCGGGTCAAGATCGTTCGGCGGAACTGCCCTTTGTGCGCCATCAGTCAACAGGAAAATGGCAGAAAGCGGCTGTTCGGCATGTTTTCTGGCCGCTTCACGCAGCAACACCCCGATAGCCGTTTGTGTCCCAGCGTTCTCGTTTTGAAAGTTCTCGATTTTATGGGGGGCCGAATCGAAATCGAAGCGACTGATTTCAACTTCTTCCTGCAGCTGATCGAACTGA
>JALTOP010000285.1 GCA_027000105.1 Planctomycetaceae bacterium
CCCCCAAGGCGCAGGTGTCAGAAGATAATGATTGCCGCTGATTCCTTCAGCGACCAGGTGCTGACGGCTTTCGTAACCAGACCAACCGCAGAACATATCCCAGATGATATAAAACATGGCTGGATGAGAAGCATTCCCGAAAGAAAGCGTATGGGAAACGATTCCCATACCGAGCACTCCCAGATAGCCAACAATAATCGCCACAGCGACAGACCGCTTCATGCTTGCCCTCCCTGGCACCATGAAAAAAGCAGACGGAACGACAGAATCTGCCTGAAAAACCACCATTTACCCAAAGTGTCGCCATTACGGATAAATAGGTCAAGATCAATTTTCAGAGGCCAGATTTCGAGATTTTGAAGCCGGATTTGGGTTTTTGAGTGCTACGGGCGTCTATTAATACGTAGCCTTGATGCAGCTTTTCTCCCGAAAGCCTTGTGCGAAAGTGACAGGAAATTTCCTGGCCCGGGCAAGAAAAAAGTAAACCACCGAGCGGCTGTGTTAATTGTCAACATTTTTAAAATGTGAGTTTGGCCATTTTTTCGGCTGTCTGGTCCATGGTTGGTGTGGGCTTCCAAGGTGTCGATGGTGCCGATCCGGACGGGTATGAGGGCGTCGGGGCGCATTCCATAGTTGCAACAGATCCATGAATGTCGCCGATTTATAATAATTCGTACTGTTTCCGAGTTTGCTTCTCCCACAAAAAAATCGTCATCAGTGCTGAGTCCCGCCTCTGTATCATAACGGGAGCCGACTGATTTGGGCTGAAGTGCGGCGTTTGAATATTATTCAGAGAAGATTCGCCATGGAGGCTGAATGTTGCTTATTGGAAAGCTTTTTTCCCTTGAGATGACATGTTCCTCATCGAGAAGTTAGACTGGCCACTCGGGGAATCATTCGTACTGCATCATTCATCGGGAACTTTTCAACGTGGTGAAAAACTCAAAGGATGTCTGTCCAATTAGTGCTGTAATTTGTGCTGTTTAGGAACTGCAGAAATCATGGGCGAATTTCACCAGCATGGAACAGAAGCGAACGGGAGTGTTACTTCCATTACCGACGGTCAGGTTTACCTGGCACCTGATTTGTACCAGAAGGGGATTTTACCCGCCGTTGATGTCGGGAAATCGGTTTCGCGTGTCGGCGGGAAAACTCAACTACCGGATATCTGCCTTGGCATTGAGCGAGGAGATGAATTGACATCAACAGATTGGGAGATTCTGACTTCAGCCATTCACCGCTCTGTCCCGGGAGAGTTGATCACCCCATGATCCTGTTGGAATCGTTAAAACGCCAGCTCCACTCCGCAGAGCAACTGCAATCGATCGTGCACACAATGAGATCGTTTGCAGCGGTCAATATCAGGCAATACGAATTGGCTGCCCAGGCAAGCGAGGGCTACTTGAAAACCGTTTTGAAGGGACTTGAGATGCTGCGCTGGCTGCATCCGAAAAAAGAAACCTTTGCATCGATGGACTCGTCATCGAGAGTGGGGGTCATTGTTTATGGTTCCGATCAGGGGATGTGTGGTTCCTTCAATGAACAGATTACCGCCTCTGCTCATGAGCTGATCTCATCGCAGTTCGACAAACAGCGCGTTCGTCTCCAGATTGTCGGTTCCCGGGCGGCTGACCTGATGGCCGCTCATGGTTACGAAATCGATTCACTGTACGAAGTCCCCTGTTTCGTGGGCGGTATCTCAAGATTGGCGTACGATCTACTTCCCAATTTTGAAGCGTGGATGCGCGAGTATCATCTCGGAACTCTCATTCAGTTTCATAATGTCCGAATCCGTAAAACAGTCTGGCAGCCGAGGCATTTCAGGGTTCTTCCTTTTGATATGGACGAAGTTCTGCCTGAGCGGACATCACGGTGGAGGTCGCGCTCACTGCCGCTGATTAACATCGATCCACAAAAACTCTATTTTGAGCTGGTCAACCAATATCTGTTTGTGATGCTTTATCGGGCCATTGCGAATTCACTGGCTGGCGAGAATGCGAGCCGAATTGCATCAATGCAGGCTGCGGAGAAACATCAGCGAGCGGTTGGAAGATTTACAGAAGGCCTATCAACTCGGACGACAGGAAGCGATTACAGAGGAACTGCTGGATGTCATTACCGGTTTTGAATCGTTACGGGAAGAAATCTGAAAGCAGATGCCTTCAGCAAATTCGGGGAAACTGACTTCCCAGAGGTTCATCGATTGGCTGTTCAATACCGAGAAGACGCCGGATTGTCACCGGGGCCGATTTTGCGGGATGCACTTCGCCGATAATCGTCGCTTCTTTGGAAATATCCGATTTTCTGAGAACCTGTATCGTTTTATCTGCCTCCTCTTGGGGAACTGCAACCAGCATTGTTCCTTCGCAGGCACTGAAGAGTGGATCCAGACCGAGCAACTCGCAGACAGAACGGGTTTGCCTGGCAACGGGTATGTTTTTTTCATCAATCGTCAGGGTTTTAGCACTTGATGCAGCCCATTCGTGTAGAATCGCTGCCAGTCCACCGCGCGTTGCATCTCGCATGGCTCGTATGGTAACACCTGCCTGAATCAGCTTGTGAACCGGGTCTTGCAACGATTGGCAATCGCTTTGGGGAGGTGGATCGAAGGCGAGTTCTTCACGAGCCGACAGTATTGCAATTCCATGTTGTCCGATCGGTCCAGTGACAATCAACTGATCACTCGAGTGCAATTTGTGTGGGTCAGGTTGCAGGGAATCAAAAGGAACCCCAATCCCTGTGGTATTGATATAAAGACCGTCAGCCGCTCCACGAGGCACAACCTTGGTGTCACCGGTTGCAATTTTTACTCCGGCCTGCTGAGCCGTGCGGGAAATGCTGGCGAGGATTTCCGTCAAGATTTCAAATGATAATCCCTCTTCGATAATGAATGATAACGTCATCCATTGAGGGTTTGCTCCGCTAACGAGTAGATCGTTGACCGTGCCGTTGATGGCAAGAGAACCGATATCACCTCCCGGAAAAAACATCGGCGTAACGACATAGCTATCAGTAGAAAAGTGGAGCCGATTCCGGGGCAGATCGATGACTGCCGCATCATCCTGCGAGCGGAGGGCAGCTTCTCCCAAGCCCGGCAGAATGACATCCCCGATTAATTGTCGAGAAAGCAATCCCCCCTCGCCGTGTGCCAGCGTGATGATTTTATCCTGTGAGGTCACACCGAGGGGACAACTACCGGTCCAGGAAGAATTTGTCATAGGGCTCCTGTTCACCAAATTCCAGAGAAGTATTTTCAGAAGAAAGTAACCATAAATGAAGGAACATCATTCACACCGGTTTATTTTGTGAAAATGTTGTTTCGGTAGCGATAATATGCGGCACACGCCCCTTCGCTCGAGACCATTGGCGCACCGAGCGGGGTTTGTGGCGTGCATTGAAGACCAAAGGCTGGGCATTCTGAAGGTTTGATCATTCCTGTCAGAACTTCGCCACTTCTGCAGACCGTTTGAATCTCCTGTTGGATGATATCCGAGAGTGGGAATTTCAATTCTGCATCATAGGATGACCATTCCGGTTTCAGACAGAGACCTCCACCGGAGATTGTCGGCATGCCCCGCCATTGCCTGTCTGTGACATCAAAAACCTGATCACATATTTGGCGGGCAGAGTGATTACCATTCCGCTTTACAGCCCGCGGATAGCAGTTGACCAGTGCGGCCTGCTCCTGTTCCAACTGTGTGATGATTTCAAGAATGCCAACCAGCAAATCAGTTGGCTCAAATCCGGTAACTGCAACGGGCATCTGGAACTGTTCGACAAAACCTGCATATTCATCGAATCCGGTTAACGTGCAAACATGCCCAGCTGCCAGGAACCCCTGCACCCGATTCTGTTCCGACGACGCCAGCAGTTTCATTGCGGGGAGCACGCAAACATGACTGCACAAAATACTGAAGTTGTCCAACTTCAATTGGGCCGCCTGCAAAACCGCCAGGGCAGTTGCGGGAGCCGTCGTTTCGAATCCAACAGCCAGAAAGATGACTTCCTGTTCGGGATGGTGTTGGGCTAACCGGACTGCATCCATGGGAGAATAAACCGCCTTGATATTTCCCCGTTCCGCCTGTGAATCAAGCAGGGAACCATGATTGCCGGGAACGCGCAGCATGTCACCAAAAGTCGTAACCAATGTTTGGGGTCGCATCGAAAGCTGAATGGCGTTTTGGATGACGCAGGCCGGTGTGACACAAACCGGACAACCCGGGCCATGGAT
>JALTOP010000286.1 GCA_027000105.1 Planctomycetaceae bacterium
TCCTGGAACCCGGTTTCGGTATCCAGGGAAAACATGACACCGGAAGAAGCCAGATCAGAGCGAACCATTTTCATCACGCCAATGGACAGGCCGACAGCAAAGTGGTCGAAACCCTGATCAATGCGGTAATGGATGGCGCGATCGGTGAACAGGCTGGCAAAGCACCGCTTGCAGGCGTCAAGATATTCCGCCTCGCCTTTAATGTTCAGATAGGTATCCTGTTGACCGGCAAAGCTGGCCGTCGGCAGGTCTTCCGCCGTTGCGGAACTGCGGATAGCCAGACTCAATTCCTTCCCGTATTCTTCGAGCAAACGATGGTAACCGTCCAGCATCTGTTGGCGAAGATCATCGGGAAGCGGCGCCCCATAAATAATCGAGCGGGCTTGAGCCCCCCGCCTGGCCAAATCTTCCACATCAGTCGGGTCCAACCCATTGAGAGTTTGACGTAACGCCTCGTCCGCACCGTTTTGCTCCAGCAAATAGTGATACGCCTGGGCGGTAATTGCAAAACCGTTAGGTATCTTGACTCCCTCAGGTCTCAATTCGCGGTACATTTCTCCCAATGAGGCGTTCTTGCCTCCAACCAATGGGACATCGTCGATTGTCAGTTCCTCAAAAAATCGTACATAACGCCTGCCACCGACCATCTCGAACCCTCCTGTCAAAACAGATACCACCCCGTTTTATCTTCAACCTCCCCGATTGTACCCTTTTGGTGTCCCATTAAGTATTGTTCCAGTCAAGATAATGCGACAAAAAGGCGCCACTTCGAGGGAACCTGCGTCATGGATGTTCGATTTTTTCGTATCCTTTGCACCTCCGGAGAGTTGCCGTCCCAATCTGCCATAACCGGCCTTGAGCAGTGACAGAGTGGTACGAGGGGACATAGGCGACTTTTTGAAATTTCCACGGTTCCGCCTTGCATCGCTGAAGCTGACCGATGGCTGGAATTGCAGGGCGCAACATCGTATCCTATGCTGTGAACGATTACAGGATATTCGGGAAATTGAGATAACCGGGGATTGAATTGAAGGGAAAAGGGCGTTCCATGCTGCGAAAAACTACACAACTTCTGGTGACTGCCTGTTTTATTCTGATCGGGAGACTAACTCCGCTCGAAGCTGCAACACCGAATGTCATCTTCATTTTGACGGATGATCAGCGGTGGGATCAGCTCGGGTGTGAGGGACATCCCTATTTGAAAACCCCGCATATCGATCGGCTGGCCAGGGAGGGTGTCCGCTTTTCCAATATGTTTGTGACAACCTCGCTTTGTTCGCCCAGTCGTGCTTCATTTCTTTCTGGCTTGTATGCGAACACGCATGGAGTGACCAACAATTTCACCGATTACCCCCGCGATCTGGCGAGCTTTCCACGTCGACTGCAGGAAAGCGGTTACGAAACCGCTTATATCGGGAAGTGGCACATGGGAGAAGCGGACGATTCCAGGCGACCCGGCTTCGATTACTGGATCACCCACAAAGGACAGGGGAAATATTACGATACCACTTTCAACGTCAATGGGACACGTAAAGTTGTGCCGGGGTATTACACTAAAGTCGTTACAGATATGGCGATTGGCTGGTTGAATAAAAAAACACGCTCAAAACCGTTCCTGTTGATCCTGGGTCATAAAGCTCCTCATACCCCTTTCACTGCGGAAAAGAAGTACGAGCATGTTTTTGATGGGATCGAAATCAATTATCCCCACAGTGCGTTTCATCTGGAGGGAAAACCGGAATGGATCAAGCAGCGTCTCGATACGTGGCACGGTATTTATGGCCCGTTATACGGTTTTCGTAAAAAATTCCCGGATCGCAGTGCGGCGGCTGTGCTGGATTTTGAACGATTTTCGAAGTCCTATACAGCCAGTATTATTTCAGTAGATGATTCGGTCGGACGAATTTACGAGACACTGCGGAAAAAACGTCTGCTTGAAGATACTGTCATCATTTTTGCTGGTGATAACGGGATGTTTCTGGGGGAGCACGGAATGTCTGACAAACGGGCCATGCACGAGCCCTCCATTCGTGTTCCTTTGATTGTCCGTTACCCGAAATTGGCCCGCCCCGGTACTGTAATTGAACAGCAGGTGTTGAATATTGATTTGGCTCCAAGTGTGGTTGAACTCTGTCACGCTCCGCCGTTGAAAAACATTCATGGAACCTCCTGGGTACGGTTATTGAAGGGAAAGACGGAAGGATGGCGCACCGCCTGGTATTACGAATACAATTATGAAAAGCAGTTTCCGTACACGCCGAATGTACGGGGGATTCGTACTGACCGCTGGAAGTATATGCGTTATCCTCACGGTGACGGGAAACCGGATCGTCATATGGCGGAATTGTACGATCTGAAAAACGATCCCGGCGAAAGGGTCAATTTGATCAACAAGCCAGAGCATAAAGAACTGATTGCCCGATTGAAGAAGCAGCTCGATCAACTGATAGCGGAGACAGGCGGAAGATCCTGGAAAACAATGCCTTTGGATGAGGGGATCAAGACGAAACTCCCTGACAAAGATATTCGATAATGTTTGATGAATCCTGTTCGGCGTTGTTTATCACAGTTGTGCGGCGATGTTCGTATCGGTTCGTCTGGCCGGTTGTCAAGCTGGATGTGAGGGCATCGGCAATATGAAACGGTTATGAAATAATTATGGGAAATAGAGGGAACCTGATGCTCGTTCGAGGGATTCGTGGGGCCATTTCGGCAGATGAAAATACCCGAGAAGCAATCCTGCAGGCAACCAATGAGTTGCTTCGGGAAATACTCCGTGTGAACGGGATTGAAGATTTTGGAGAGATCGTTTCGGCTGTTTTTACAACAACTCCCGACCTGACAGCCAGTTTTCCTGCAGAAGCCGCCCGGGATTTGGGGATGAGCGAAGTCCCGCTGCTTTGTGCGTCGGAAATTGCGGTTCCGAACTCGCTTCCTATGTGTATCCGTGTGTTGCTGCACGTCAATACGGAGAAGAAGCAAAGCGAGATCACCCACGTCTATCTGAAAGAGGCAGTAAAGCTCCGTCCGGATATGTCCAGCGCCCAATAGTCATGATCTCTGGTCGATCCAGGTTACTTCTTGTGGCGTTCACGTGGTGTTTTCAGGGAATGTGGCTCCACGATCGAGCGATAGAATTCCGGCCGTCGATCCGCGAAACGGTCGATTTCATTCGTTCCTTTTTCCCGGATGATGTGCTTCTGTCGAGCCGGTTCGACATCGATTTCCGCCACCAGTAAAGTTTCCTCGTCAGCGGAAGCCGATACAAGGATGTTTCCGCCAGGATCACAGATGCAGCTTCGACCAATAAACGTGACTCCCCGTTCGGTTCCAATCCGATTGATTGCCGCATAGTAAAGGCGGTTTTCCATGGCACGCGTGCATATTGCCGTGGGAGTCATGCATTCTGCACCAGGTGGCCAGTTCGTTGGCAACGCGATCAGGTCGGCTCCCGCCAAAGCCAATGAACGCGATGCTTCCGGAAAGGCCGAATCGTAACAGATATTCATTCCAATATTGACACCTGATACCTCCTGAACCGCAAATGGCCGGTTTCCATAGTCGGTAAATCGATCAACCCCCAGGAAAGGAAGATGTACCTTGCGATAGGAACCGACCACTCCATCGGGGCCGAGCAATACTGCAGCATTGAAGAGTTGGTCGTCCGCGATTTCAAGATAACCGACGATGCAATGCAGGCTTAACTGACGACAAACCGAAATCAATTGGCGTTGGGCCGGTCCATTTTCCACCTCTGCGTATTTGAGGGCCTCACGCCGGGATTCGAAACAGTAACCGGTGAGCGAACATTCCGGAAAGATGACCAATTCCCCCGCTTCTCGAGAAGCGGCATGCAGTTTCTCGGTTATTCGTTCGAGGTTCGTCTCGACGGCCCCGAGCTGGATATCCATTTGTACGCCAACAATTTTCATGGTGAAATTTTCCGTTCCCACTGGTCTGAAAAGTCCGCAACCAAACTGTTGCGCCTTGTAGTATTTTCATGTAAGATTCTACCTGGCATCCGACTGCCACCACAACGTACCGTCGTACCATTCGGCATCACACTGAATTAAAACGCGTTGAAATAAATAGAGCAAACCGAAACCGGCCAGAACAATCGTGAACAACTTCCTGTCGCCGCTTACTTTTCATCATCGGGTATCCAGCAAGCCACGTCTTGCGATGATGATGGAATTTCCGAGTCTTCTCGGTGGCGAACGATCGTTG
>JALTOP010000287.1 GCA_027000105.1 Planctomycetaceae bacterium
TCAAGATCGGTTCTTCTGTCTCAATCACTGGCAGACGGTGGAGAATCGAAAAATCGACGAAAGAACGGATGATTATGGGTTTCCTGAAAAAAATTATCAAAAACAGACGTGGCGAAGGTTCGTTCGGTTCCCAAAAAAGCGGGTTCGATCACCTCAGTGAAGAACAGTTGGAGCATCACTTGAGCATTGCCCAGTATGGCAGTTTCAGGCTCACCGACGCCATTCGTCCCTCTTACGATCTGGATGTTGTTCCAAGTGCCGGTTACCGCAAAGATAGCTATTACGATTCGGAAACAGGCGTTGAAATTCCTGTCATCATTGCTGCCCAAACATCGCAGCGGTTGTTCGATTTGTTCATCGATCTGCTCGATCCGTTGGGAGAAGAAGTCGACCTGGTATTGGAAACAAGTCATCAACAGAATGAAGGCGTGCATCGCGATTTGTATCGGGAAGCGGTGGATTTGCCGGTTCTGAAAAGCACGCTGTACGATTACGAGGATATGTTGCTCAATGATGGTTGCTGCGGTGTGGCAGTTCTCAACCCGCAAATTCCTCTTGAAGTGCAACTTGATGAACACAAACTGTTGTTGATGTACGGTCAGCACCTCGGACAATTCGAACGAATTCTGATTGATCACGGTCTCGATTGCAGGGACGAAATCAAATTCATCACCGAAGCCGAACACGTTCATTCTTCAACCGTCGAGTACAGTGAAACGTTCGAGGAAATCAGTTACCGGCTGGGAGTAGAAAGTTGAAACATCGCGGGAGGCATTAAATCGGATCGATTTATTGCAACCTGACGAAATGAAAATCGAATCAGAAGTAGAGAAGCCGAACAGAATCAATGTCGGGAATCGCCTGGCCTTTTTGCTGTTAGCTTCTCAACAGGTTCTGCTGGAGTGGAACTTGTTTGAATTGATTTGAGTTGATGCGCATAGAGGCGAAGCATCATGGGAAAATTTTCGGATCGACATCATCAGCGACTGCACACAGGGCAAGGGGCTTCCTTCCGTTCTGAACAGGCCGCTGCCGCTACCGTTCCCCCCCTCATCGCTGAGCAGAGGGATGCTTTGACTGCTGCGGATGATCCAGCTTCAATCGGACAGGCTGCTTCCATCGAAGTCGATTCGGAATTGAGATCGTCCCCGCCTACGGACAGTCCCGAAAAAAAACGGCGCCCGAAATCCGCTAAAAGCAGACGTAAAAAAAGTGATCAGACTCCCTCATCCCGTCACCTATCGAGCAGCAGGAAACTTATGAACTATTTCAGACATACTTTGGCTTTGGCAATTCTGGTTACCTTTGGTTATCTCTACACTCAGCAGCGTCAGGCAGAAACGGATGATCATTCCAGCGCCAGTGCAGAACCTTTTTCCGATTGGAAGGATATCGCCCAGGCCCCTGCTTTTGATGCGAATACCGTTTCGTTGTCGCAGCAGGGAACACCCGATCCGATTTCGATTTCGCATGAAGATGATACCGAGTTGGGAGGAATTCCCGCCGGGTTGGCGAACTGGATTGAATCGGGAAACGAGAAGAGCCCCGAACAACCGACGACGAACGAAGTGGCGGATGTTCAAACCTCAACCAGCAAAATATCAAAGTTGAAAGAACGCTCTCTATCGTTGTGGGATGAGCCAGTTCCCGCAGAAGGTGATGATCAGGAAGAAGCGGAAAGAGAAGTTGAGTCGATCGCTTCGACCTCCGGTATCGATGATTTATCCGAAGAAACCAGTTATCAATCTTCAAATCAGCTTCAGAATCAGGGCAAGCAGAATATCCGTGGCATGATGGAATCCTGGCGTGAATTCAGGCTTGGTTCCGGAAATCAGACGACGGTTTGTGTTGTTGATCAAACTGTCAGTCGCGACACGCTTCTTCTTTCTACCATTTTCGCGGGGATTCGTTCAGAATGGTTCAATGATGTTTCCCGCAGTCGTCAGCAATCACTGGTGATGCTGATTGCCAATCAGCAGGTTACAAAAGGGATATCCGGGAAATACTTCGCCCGACAAACACCGAGTACCGAGCAAAAGCAGCAGGAACTGCAACGCAAAATCAGGGCTGTTGCTCCATCGCGAATCGTCTATATCAGTCGCGGAAATGACGAACGTGGACGGATCAAATTTACTTCCGAGGAGGAATCAATCGCCGCGTTGATGTCTGTTCCCGGTATGTTTCGTATTACAACTTCGAAGCAGGATACCTATTATTCGCCCGGGCAGCCCGAACAGGTTCATATCGAATTGCCCGCCCAATCACAGGCAGAGGAAACTGCGACTGCCGGGCTTCTATTCACCGCTTTGACTGGAGAATGGGGTAGTGGTCAGCAGCAGGCCAGTCGTGACTCATACGGCACACAACAGGAAGAAAAAACGAATTTCCAGGATTTGCTTTCCGGCGAATCTCAATTTGGAGAATCACAACAAGCCCCTTCCGGACGACCGCACCAGAGCAAACGCCGTGTTGAAATGCTTCCTTCACCGTCAGCTTATCGTCAACAGGCCAAAGCGAAACAGAACGGAACAAGGAACAGTTTTTTCAAACTGCCGCCTCCGCCGGTGCAAAGGGAGAATTGAAAACTGATGCGATACCGCTACCTGTTCAGAGATTGCTTACTGAATCGGGCCGGTTCATTCAGCAGATGGGCGGGTCATGCCAAGCCGACGAGTTTTCTACCGATCCAGAAGATGGTTAGCAGTAGAATAATGATGCCGCCCCAGATCGGGTTACTCCAGAGGCGGAAGCGGCGGATGATCGGTTTCGGTTCGGGCATTTGGGCGATCGAATCGATCATTTCCTGAATGTCATCGATACGGGCCAGTTTTCCTCTGCTGATCTGCGAGATTTCTTTCAGCACATCGAAGCGGGCCGGTTCGCCAATCTGTTCCCTTTCTGTTCCCTGTACTGAAATCGTCGTTTCAAGTTTCGCACCGTTTTCCTTGCAGGTGGTAAGCAGTTGATAGACGCCGCCCTGTTTGGGTGTGAATGTCCCCGTGAAAAGTCCCCAGGAATCTTCCCCCGCCGAGGCGAGTCGGACGGATTCGACCTGACCGGATGGAGACGTGATTTGCACCACAACCGTTCCATCACGAAGTGGTTCACCGCCCGTGCCCATCACGTTGGCGTTAAGTGTCATCACACGGTCGGCTTCAGGGCGATCGGGCGAATAGAACAGTCGCATCGCTTCCCCTTTCGACATGTTCCGCTGGTACGCCATCCAACGAACGACCTGTCCCCAGAATCGGTAGTGGTATAAATCTTCGACCCCTTTTCGCCACCGCCAGGCTCCATCGGTTCCCATGAAAAGCACTTTTCCTGTTCCCGAAGTTCGTGTCACAATGAGTGGCACCCGGCCATGACGCGTCGATTCGGAATCGTGTGTCGCAAGAACCTGTGAGCCGATTTTTGCCCGCAGCGCAGCCGCATACCATTGGAAGCCGGGCAGATTGTTCCAGATCGATTCGTTTTCCCGTTCATCCAGTTCGAGTCTGGTCAACAAACTTCTGCGTCCCGATTCCGTCAGCGAAAATCTCGCCGGGAAGGGCAATCCGTATCCTTTGACAACTCCCGGATCCATCAGCACCGGGTAAAGTTCTTCCAGTTCGGTTGTCAGAAGAGTTGCCTGTTTTCCACGGAAACCGGGGAGAAAAACAAGCCCTCCCGCATGGCTGCGAACAAGTTGTCGCAAGTGTTGACAGTTTTCCAGGCTCAACTGATTCGATTCAACACCAACATCCCCCAGGAACACGACATCGTATTGGAACAGATTTTTTTCGTCGGGAAATTCATCGAGATACCCGCGCCCGCCGCCCACCCCTTTCAGGTCGGGATGAAACAGCAGGCAGTTCACTTCTACACCCGGGTCGCGCTCCAGTGCATTGCGCAGATATCGATATTCCCAACGCGGATATGATTCGACAATCAACACCTTGAGGGCCTCGTTTTTAATCGAAATCGGAAATTCGATTCGATTGTTTTCCGGGTTGATTTCTGTCTGATCAACCGGAATCTCCAACGACAGCTTGTACTCTCCGATTTTTTGAGGCCGCCAGTTCACTGTTTCCCGCAGTTGTCCCATGCCGTTGACATGAACCGTTTTGATGATTTTCTCGCCGCGCGTTCCGCCTAAAGTCACGTTGATATCGCGGTCTCTTGGAAGCCAGTTCAGTATTTTGAACGGAATGCGAATCGTTTTGCCGACCACGCCAAACGTCGGGGCATCGATACCTGCCAATTCGATATCGGGCAGGTGTTCTTCACTGCCGACACCCACCGAAAAAACGGGAATGTTCTTCATCCGCAGCGTTGTTGCAGCCGAGTTCGGTGCCTTGCCGGTGTTCCAGTCACCGTCGGAAATAAGCACGATACCCCGTAAATGGGCATGTTTCTCGGTTGCGTTCAGAAGTGCCCGATTCAAATCGGTTCCCTGGGACGGGTTCGCCAATTCAGAAGAAAAAGGTTCAAACAGAACGTTCATTCGCTTTGAAATCGGTTCCCATAATTTTGCGTGCTTGGCCGGCGGAGGGGCTGATTTCGTGTTGCTCTTTTCGCCGGTTTCATTTTTCCCGGGCGTTTCAACCGTTTCATTCTGTATCAGGGCTGCGACCGCTTCCTCTCTGGTGAGGGGGGGATCAGCGGGTTTATCAGGATTGAGGACATCGCGGGTTCGCATGCTCCCGGAAGTATCGTAAAGCACGACAAGGCTCGGTTGTTCTTCCGGTTGATATTCCTGAAGCAGTTCTGGTTGATTGAGCGTGATCACCGCCATGATGATCAGCAACAGACGCAACGCTTCGAGAAAGCCGACCGGGCGCGAGTACCCGCTCCGTTTCCAACTGATGCCGCAACAGATGATCGCTGCGATCAGAGCAGACAGGCTCAGTAAAAGTGTCGATGTTGTCCAGAAAAAAGTCATGAAGATTCCAGTGAACCGATTTCTTTTGGGGGTGACTGCTTTTCAGGAATGCACAAAACCGCTTCGAGCAGCAATGCAGCAATCATCAAAATTAAAAAGATGCGCCAGACTTCGCTCGCGAGTTGCTTCGAACTGCCAGCCGCGTCATCGATAATCGTGTAGTCGAGCCCGCTTAGCAGTTTCTCCAGTTCAGTTGCTTCCACCGTGGCAATTCGATCTTCCGAAACAGGGCGATTCAGTGCAAATAGCGTTTCTCCTGCCTGATAAAGCCCCGGCTGGATTGTCCTGCTGGAAACGAGAATTTCGCTCGATTGTTTGTCCAGCGGTTTCCAGTTGCCCGCATCGAGATCGTGATCGAGTCTGCATTCAAGCTGTCTGGCTGCTCCTAAAGAAGCGGCTCCGCGTGCCAGTGCGCGTTGCAACATCACGTATAGAACGATCCCATTGGAGGTGAAGTTGGAATCAGCTTCTTTCGGAAGTGTCGTACAGAAATATGCAGCGCCTTGTCCGAAAATGATTCGCGCGAGCATCGGGACATTCTTCGGGAATTGAGCCAGCGAAGTCGCTCCCTCTGTTTCGAATTCGCAATAACGTCTTGCTTCGATTTCTCCAACAGGAAGGGGCGATCCGCTCAACGTGTTCCCAAGCAACCCGGCATCGGTTCTCCAACGAGATACCCGATTCGATTCGTTCGCAGCCGTTTGGATCCATTGTTTCCACGACGTTTGGAAAATTTGATTGGTATTCGGTGTTTCTGGGGGAAGAAAGAATACCGTACGTCCTGAGGCAACAAATTCTTCTAAAAGTCTGGCGGTTGCGCCGGTTGGAATCGGAATCTGCCAGACGATCATTGCGGCTTCATCCCACGGAATTGTTGCCAGGGATGCACTGGGAATGATTTCTGATTCCGAACGCAATCCCCGTTCAGCCGGGATGGATGTGGCGAGCCGAATCAGCTCGGCTGTTTCGTGATCATCGGAAATGATCACCGTTTTACGTAACGCCGGTTCTGCGTACACAAAGTTGAATGTATTATCCGCCAGGTTGGAATCTTTGGGGAGTTCCACTTTCCCCCAGCCCTGTTTCAATTTTTGATCAATCGCGATCGTATGCCCATTGCGAATCAGTTCGCTGCCCGTCATCTCAAGATTCAATGTTGAACGGGCCCCGTTGATCACAATATTGAGCGGAATTTGCAGCGGTGTTTCGGGGCGGCCAGCGCGATTCAGCTTGATGTCGAAAACCAACTCGGCCGCGTTGGCGTTTTCACGTCGATGCACTCCCGAAATACTGACAGCCACGTTTTCGCCTGCAACATCGGGGTATGTCAGTAGATAGAAGCGAACACCTTCTCGGTTTGCAACCTGCTCACGGATCGCTTCCCAACGTCCGCCGGTCGGGTTCCAGTCGGTTTGCCTTAAATCGGAACAAACCCAGATATCTGTCCGCCCGGTCTGGTTCGAAGACATGTACTCTACCACTTTTTCGAGCAGGCCCGGAATATCCGCGGTTGTTGCGGTTGCCTCGGTTTCGGGTAAGTCGAGCAAATCCGCGGCAGAGTTGATCACCAGCGGTTCCTGTGAAGCGCTATCAAACAGAACAAGCTGCGTATTCTGTGCGGTGTTGCTGATCAGAGATGACAACTTCCGCAGCGCCGTCTCCCGTTTGGAAATACCGGTTGAACTTCCCTGCTGCGACATGCTGGCGGAACGATCCAGAACGATAATGGTTGTTTCCGGTTGACTCCCCGCGGTCAAGCCGAGCCAACCGGAGGACATCGGACGGCTCAACGCGAATAGAAGCCCTGCAATCGCGAGCATTCGCATGAGTAAAATGAGCAGGTAACGCAATCTCGCCATCCCGCGCGACATCCGCTTCGCCTGCATTAAAAACATCGTCGCGGCCCATTGAATCGTCTTGTGTCTATTCTGATTGATCAGATGAATCAGAACAGGCAACGCGATCAGCGGCAATGCCATCAGGATGAAAGGTTGCAGAAATGACATGAATGAATGTCGTCTCTCTCAAAGATGAATCGTAGGTGAATTGTAGTATCCATGTTCCGCTGTGCGAGTCATTGATCGGGTTCCAGGATTACTCATCGGTTTGCACAGCTGTTCTTACTATTTTTTTCGTGCCAGCAGAAAATTGGCCAGCACTTCCGCATAATGCTGTTCAATTGCGACACGCCGATAATCGACGGCGGAATCCCGCATCATCAATTTGATTTCTTCAAGGTAAAGTTGCACCGCTTCCCGATACTGTTTGGCGATCGTTGTCGGATCGATCAGCATCGGGGGAACGCCTTCGAGATCCTGAAAACGCATCGGACGATCAAACTGGAAATCGATTTCGTTCTGTTCGAGCAGATGAAAAACGGCGACATCGTGTTTGCGGTAACGCAAATGTTGAAAGCAGCTTTTCAGCTTTTCGGTATCCATGAACAGATCGGAAATGATGACGACTAACGCCCGTTGACGGATTCTTTCAGCCGCTTGATGCAAAATCTCCGGCAAGCCCGTTTCCCCCTCGGCTTTCATGTTGCCCAGTTCATCGAGAACATGTTTCAAATGGGCACCACTTCGCTTGGGCGGGATTTCCCGATTGAATTCCTGACCTGCGAAATAGAGGCCAACCGCATCTCCCTGAGCAGCAGCCAGGTAGGCCAGCGTGCCGGCCAGTTTGCGGGCGTAATCGAGTTTCGTCTTGCCGGATTCTTTTGAGCCACCCGGCCCGAAATTCATCGAACCGCTGACATCAACGATCAAGCATAGTCGCAGATTCGTATCGGCTTCGTATTCCTTGATGAAGTATTTATCGCTGCGCCCCCAGGCACGCCAATCGAGACGGCGTAAATCATCGCCCGGCACATATTTTCGATACTCCGAGAACTCCAGCGATGAACCGCGCGTCGGACTTCGATGTCGTCCGGAAACCGAGCCAACCATCGGAGTGCGCGCATCGAGCGCCAATCCCGCCAATCGGGCTATCACGCCAGGTTCGATGAAGTCACGCATCTGTCACTAAATCCGAAATACGAATGTCGGTTGTTGATATAATTTGAAAACAATTTGAAATGAAAATATCAAGATGATTCAGTTTGCTGGATGAAAATATTACCAGGCAGACACAGAGTAGCCATGGTGTTCACCGAGACGCACCTTTGAATGTCCCCCGCCATCTGGTGCGTTGCAACACACTTGATGATACTGCGATACCGGTTTATTCTTCGGCGTTGAGTTCTTCCACGAGTCGGCGAATAATATCGTTGCTGTGGATTCCCTCGGACTCTGCGTTGAAGTTGGTCAGAACGCGATGCGACAAGACCGGTTCGGCTACCTCCAGAATATCTTCCAGTCTGGCCATGTAACTGCCCGTCAGGGCGGCTCTCGCCTTGGCTCCCAGGACAAGATACTGAACCGCTCGCGGGCCGGCTCCCCAGGAGACGAGCGGTTTAAGCCACTCGGGTGACTCTTCGGTATTCGGTCGGGTGCGGCGAACCAGGTCAACCGCGAATTCATAGATGTGTTGTGGCACGGGGACGCGGCGGACCAGTTCCTGAAAGCGGTTCACCATTTCCGCATTGAGGATATGTTCCAATTCGGGAAGAGTGTCGCCGGTTGTTGTGCGGGCGATTTCGATTTCTTCATTCCGGGATGGATAATCGACCGAAATCAGAAACATGAAACGATCAAGCTGAGCTTCGGGAAGTGGATACGTTCCTTCCTGTTCGACCGGGTTTTGTGTCGCAAGGACGAAAAAGGGTGGAGCGAGTTCGTAAGGCCGACCGACAACGGTCACACGATGTTCCTGCATCGCTTCAAGCATCGCAGCTTGTGTTTTCGAAGGGGCACGGTTGATTTCATCCGCCAAAACGATGTTCGCAAAAACCGGACCTTTGACAAACTCGAACTCCCGGCGACCATCCGCGGTTTCCTGCAGGATATCGGTTCCGGTGATATCCATCGGCATCAGATCGGGGGTGAATTGGATGCGACTGAATTCGAGGGACATCGTCTCGGCCAGGCGACTGACCAGCAGCGTTTTCGCCAATCCCGGCACTCCCATCAACAAACTGTGACCACGAGCAAACAGGCAAATGCAAATCTGCTCGATCACCCGATCCTGCCCGACAATCACTTTGGCCAGTTCGGTTTTCAGCTTCTGGAAAATATCGCGAAGTTCATCAATCGCTGCCACATCGTCAGCGTGCATGTCGTGAGTGGTTTGTGTCGCCGGCATGGCTGGTTCCTGTTGGTCATTGAAGATATGAAAGGTTTCTACCGATGTTTCGATACTACAACAACGAATCACGTGATACTATGGTTCATCAGTTTTTCCGGGAAAGTTTTACAGAAGAATAAACAGAACGGGGATCCGGTTACGATGTCTCCGCAACGTTGCGTGAGACTCTCTTTTATGCTGTAGCCGACGGGTACCAGTCCGCCGGTCTTGTTTTCAACATAGTTCCGTGGAGTGCGCCGTGACGCACCTTTGAGTGTCCCTCGCCCTTTCCCTTGCCCTTTCCCTTTCATTTGCGTCTTCGCGTGATACTTGTTCATCAACCAAAGACGCATCTTTGAAAGACAATCCGCATTGGGGCACTGCGAATCACGCAGAAAGCTAAAATAAGCCGATACCACCACCAATAAAGCCCCCTCGGCTGAAAAACTGGATCGCGTTCTTTTGCCCGGTTTTTATGTAACCCAAAAGACGACGGCCGTGCCGGGTATTGACCGTCAGAATGTCTTGATCCTGCTGAAACTGTTTTTTTAATTCTGTTAGGGCGGCCAGTTGGGAATCGTCGAGGATGCCACTCAGTTCGGCTTCTCTTTCATCGGCGAGGACGGCTGCAAGCAGACTTAAATCGTACGAGTTGCTGTAGTTTATATTCTGGCAGTAGCGGCCTCTGTCGTATATCGAGACGTTTTGATAGATCATCGCGATCCGGGTTCTCTGTTCGGAACGGAGCCAGAGTTCCTGATCAAGCAACGCCATGAGATAGTTCAACGTCGCCTGTTGAATCGTCCTTTCCCGTTTTTCATATGCTGCATCGGTCATCACTTTTCGAACAGCATGCTCCCAAAGCGGATGATGGTCAAAGCCGTACAGGCGAATCAACGGTAAAATCGTTCTATGGATAAGTTGCCCCTCATTCTGGTTGGCTCGCTTCTCATATTCTTTTTGCAGCAGCAGGGCATTTTCTTTCCATTGGTTGGCCAGTTTTATCATCGTTCCTTTTCCGGCAAGTTTCAGATATTGCTGATCCTGTTCGTTTAACTGCAACTGATGCGAGAAGTAGTCAATGCGCAATTCCAGGGCAGGTTTCAGGTTCACCATTCGCTTCTGTATTTCTGCAGATATTTTTTTCTGTAATTCCTCTTCGCTCTTCGCGCTGAGCAGTACAACGGCCTGGTGGTTTGATCGCAAATACCGTTGCCATTTTTTTTGGGCATGATTCAGCAAGTGGGGCCTGGAATCCAGAATGGTACCGATCGATTTTTCATTCAGATAGATCGTATGAGGCATAAACGAATAAAGACCATCTTCAAGCAATGGGAGTTTTTCCGGAAATAGATTCTTGATCGCTTCTTTTTGCTGTTCGGACAGAAAGAGTTCGTGATCTGCCGTGTTGATAACGTGATCGAGAAAATTTTTGTGCAACATCAGCTGGCGATTTTCGTACGCGGCTCGATATTTATCCTGTTGGGTTTCGTTGAGTATCTTCTGTAAATCGTCATTCAGCCCCGCCTGATAAACTCCCCAGGCGGCTCCGCGAATGCCGACGAAGCGGATTGGAGAATAATCGTACAAGCGGCTTTGCCGAGTTTGGATCTGATGGGGATATTCAGGAAATTGGTACGCCCGTTGCGATTTGGCGATCGCCTGTTCGATCCGTTCATTCAACTGGTTTTGCTGCCTTTCGCTAAGATCGCAGGCTTCATCGACCCATCTCGCAAAGCATTGCAGATGAGCAGTCAGGCGCGTGTTGCGTTCATCCAGCTCTTCCTGTTTCACGGCACCTGAAAGATGTGGACAGCATGTGAGAAATAGCATCAAAATGATAAGCAGCACTCTCACGAATGAACCTCACTGGATTGGGCACGGTTGTTGATCGATATGTTGTTCGCGCTGTATGAAGTACAAGGTGTGTCACGAAGCCGCCTGCTCCGCTATTGGTTTAACGGGTGCAGGTAAATCTGCCCGTGCCGGCTTTGAATAGCGAGGTATGAATTTTGTGCCGTAAACTGTTTTTTCAAAACGGTAAAAGCATTCAACTGCGGCTCGGTCAATATCTTTTCAATCGCTTTTCTTTTCTTGCCATGAAGAGTTAAGCCTAACAAGGCCAGATCGTAGGATTGGCTGTATCGAGAGTTAATAACAGGCAGGTTCCCCTGTAGAATCGTTTGAATTACATCACGTTGATCATCCCGTAAATAAAGTTCCTGATCCAGTATCGCAACGACATATCCGGTTTTGGCCTGTTGAGCCTTCTGCATGATTTTGTTGTAGGTTGCCTCTGTCACCACTTTTTTGACGGCGTGCTCCCAGAGTGGATTTTTATCGAGTTCTGAAACATCAGCCGCCTGCAGACCGAAACCGAAATTTTGACCCGGTTGTTGTTTCGCATGTTTTTCCCATTGCTTTAATTGCGGGAGAGAATTTTTCTTCCACGCTGCCAGTATTTTAATCGTTGCCCCTTTGCCTGCCAACTTCAGGTATTTTTTATCCTGAGGTGTTAATTGAAAATCTGCCCCGATCAAGGCAATACGAAAATCCAGAGCACGATGAAACTTCTCTTTCTGGTTTTCGACTTCCTCATCGAGTTGCTTGTACCAGTTTTCCACTCCGCTATTTGCCATGAAGACAATCGAGGATTGTTGCTGCCTCAAACCCTGCAGACGATTCATTTGCGTTTTTTTGAAAGCAATCGGCGGGTGCATGATAATGCTGACAATTGGTTTTTCTTTCACATAATAGGTACGTGGGAAAAACGAATACAGCCCATTTTTCAAGAGCGGAATTTGATCGGGAAAAAGGACGCGAATTTGCTTTTCCTGTTTTTCAGAGAGAGACAGTTCCTTGTCTGCCTTTTCGATAATGTAATTCAGGTATCGATTGTGGAGTTCCAATTTGCGTTGCGAGAGGGCAGCATTCAAGGCTCCTTTCTGTTTTTCGTTGAGTAGTTTGTGCACCGCTTTGTCCAGATCTGCCTGGTAGATCTCTGTGGCGGCTCCGTCGTCATCGAAAAAGCGGAACGGGGAGTAATCGTACAAATAGTTATGACGATTCGGCGGGAGTTTTTTCTCGGCAAATTTTTTCTGCGACAGCAAGATTTTCTGTTCCAGCAGTTTTTCCAACTCTTTCCTCTGCTGATCGGAAAGTTGGCAAACATGCTCGATCCACTCGGCGTACGCCTTGAGATGACTTTCAAGCCGGGCCTTGCGGTTTTCCTGTTCCGATTTGGCGGGGTTAACGGCTCTCGCTTGAACAGGAGCAGCGACAGCGGCTGCAGCCGGGGCGTCTTCAACTTTTTCTACTTTCCGCCCTCGTTTTCTTTTCTTCCCTTTGGTGAGCGATTTCAAAAAGCCGGAAATCGCTTTGAGTGCTTCTTCCTGAGCAATCGCTGGCGCTGGCTCAAAATGGAAGGCAAATTGAACCACCAGAATAATCGTGAGCCATCTCATGGGAATAATCCTGGATTGAACAAGGCATAGACGTCATCGCATCGAGATACACTCTTGATGGTCATCCCGCACTAGCTGAGTTGTTTGCACGCTGAGTTGTTTGCACTTTGAAAGAGAGTCTCCGCGCCGCAACGAATTCTCACGGTAACAAACGTGATTCTCGCACAAACGAAGGTGATTAAAGAAAATATGAGAATTAAGTAGTAGACAGGGTGAACGACCCCGAGTATATTCACGTTTATTCAGATAAGCAATTCCCAATCTTCATTTCACGTGTCAGAAGAGGCAGAAAATGGAATCGTCCCAGGCTCCCGTGCGATTGCCCGAAGCGACAATAACCCGGTTGGATGATCTTCGCAGGCAGGTGAGGTTCATCAAGATAGCTGAAGGGATATTTGCCGGACTGTTTGGTTTGGCGGTTTCGTATTTGGCGGTTTTCGTGCTGGATCGCTTTATCGATACGCCCGCCCTGTTTCGCGGATTGCTGCTGTTTGCGGGAGCGATCGGCTTCGGTGTTGTTTTGCCGTGGAAATGTCACCGGTGGGTTTGGGGAACCCGGCGGATGGAGCAGGTGGCCCGGCTGGTGAAAATAAAGTATCCCCGTTTGGGCGATCAATTACTGGGTGTTGTCGAACTGGCTCGCGGCGAGAAAGAGTGGCAAAGCAGTCTCACACTCGCACAAGCGGCGATCAATCAGGTCGATCGTGTTGTGAAGGATCGCGATTTGTGCGATGCCGTTCCTCATCCGCGGCATCGATTCTGGGCAGGGACGGCTGGCGTTCCACTCGCTTTGATGTTTCTTGCAATCATCCTGATACCCGCCGCCGGGAAGAATGCGCTGGCACGCTGGTTGATGCCGTGGCAAGATGTCGAACGCTACACCTTTACGCAAATTGAGCCGCTCCCCGAAAAAATGGTGGTGCCTCACGGAGAAGAATTTTCGGTGACCGCCCGGCTGACCGATTCTACCCAATGGTTCCCGCAGCGAGGTTCTGCCAAATTGACCGGAGCCAGGGAACCGATTGTCGCTGCGCTGGATCAGGGAACTTACAGGTTTCTTATACCGCCACAAACGGCTGATTTCGCCTTGAATGTTTCCATTGGTGATGTCAAAGAAAAAATCAGGATACAAACGGCAACCCGCCCGGAACTGGAAGCGATACAGGCAACGATCACGCTACCCGAGTATCTGCGTTATTCGCATCCGTTGAATCGCGATGTGCGGGGCGGCGTAATTTCCGTATTGAAGGGGGCTACCGCCCGGTTTCATGCAACAGTCAACCGGGCACTGCAGGAAGCGACACTGGCAGGGCATGAGGTTACAATTGACGGTCGGGAGATTGCCAGCGAAGCGATTGCGATCAATAAAAGCGAAACGCTCCGATTCCGCTGGAAGGATGAATTGGGACTCAGTTCAAAACAGGATTTTGCGTTAAAAATCAACGCGATTGACGATGCGTCTCCTTCCATTTTTGCGAAACAATCCGAACCGATGCAGGTGGTGCTTTCAACCGATGTGATTCGTCTGGAATTGCAAGCCGATGATGATTTCGGTTTGAAAGAGATCGGTTTGGAATGGGTTGGCGTTGTCGATCCGCTGCGGAATCCTTTTCCGGAGACCGGCGGGAAAGTTGTTGCCGTAGGGGATCCCGAAAAGAAATCCCTGCAAGCGATTGCAACCTTCTCGGCTGAAAGTGATCACGTTCGCCCACAGACAATCAAACTGCGAGCTTATGCGACGGACTACCTTCCCGGTAGGAAACGGGCTTTTTCTTCGGTGATCCTGCTGCACGTAATGACGCCCGCCGAACACGCAATCTGGATGACGCACCAACTACGCCGCTGGGCAAGTTTGGCGGATGATGTCTACGAAGAAGAAGTTCGACTCCACGATGAAAACCGGGCGATTCGCAGACTCGCTCCCGAAAAGCTGGCACTCCCAAATACGCAAAGAAGAATCGAACAGCAAGCTGCTTCTGAACGAGCCAACGCGGCAAGGTTGGGAGCAGTCACCGATCATGGGGACAGGCTTATTAAACAGGCACTGCGAAACCCGGAAATGCTGGTCGGTCACCTGGAAACATGGGCAGAAGCGCTCAAGCAGTTACGCAAAATATCCGATGAGAAAATGCCCTCGGTAGCAGACCTGCTCGAAAAAGGGGCTCGTTCGGTTCCTAAAAAAGCAGCGGGGAAACCGGGTTCGAGCAAATCAGGAAAAACAGCAGGAAACAATCGCAGTAGTAAAAGTGGTAAGCCGGGCAAGAAATCGGGAGAAACGAAAGCCGTCCCAACGGTGCCGAAGGTG
Source organism: Planctomycetaceae bacterium (assembly GCA_027000105.1). Taxonomy (GTDB): domain Bacteria; phylum Planctomycetota; class Planctomycetia; order Planctomycetales; family Planctomycetaceae; genus Rubinisphaera. The sequence continues at coordinate 14,915 of JALTOP010000287.1, forward strand.
GTTGATATTGAATCTGGGTTCAACAAAATCCCTGATAAAAAAGCGAGCAATAAAAAGAAGAAAGCGAGTAAAGGGAAATTCACCATCCCCAAAACAACCCTGCAGGGCGGACCTCCCAATAAAGATAAAAAAGAAGAGAAGAAAGAGGAAGAGAAAAACGAACTCGATGAAGC
>JALTOP010000288.1 GCA_027000105.1 Planctomycetaceae bacterium
CCGGTCATCTACAGCCGAAAGATTCCCATCGACCGCTACTGGGATTATTCGTCGATTATTTCCATACGATCAGGTTCTGGGAAGATGAAGACAGCGGACACTGGGAGGAGGTTCGAAAGATATCCGCTTCCAGCATCGGCACCGCCACAGCCGGGCTGATGGAGTTGAGCCATTTGTGGGATGAAAAACCGGATATGATTGGCGAATCCAGGGATACCTGTGGACGATTCGACTGGCTCGAAGACGCGATCACGCGCGGACAAAACGCAATGCTCGCCATCCTGCCTGAAGAGTGCATCCAGCAGGATCCACTTAAACATCGCAAATATGATGCCGCACTACTGTTTTTGATCGAACCGCTTCAGATTGTTTCGGGGGCGCTTGCAGATCGAATCATCAATAATGTGATCGATCACCTGCAAGGCGAATATGGCATCCGCCGTTATTTGGGCGATTCATACTGGTGTGCCGATTACAAAACGAAACTCGATCCCGAAAAAAGGACAGACGACTTCAGCGATGATCAATCGGCCCGTGACGCACTACTTTCGCCGGGGGAAGAAGCACAGTGGTGTATTTTCGATCCGATCATTTCAATCATCTTCGGCAAACGATACCAACAATCGGGAAACGAAGCCGACCGGAACAAGCAGGTGAAATATTTTCACCGTTCGCTTTCACAGTTGACCAACGAAGATTCAACTTTCGGGCCGCTGAAATGTCCGGAATCGTATTATCTCGAAAACGGAAAGTATGTTCCCAACGACATCACTCCTCTGCTTTGGACACAATCCAATCTGATGCAGGCGATGCATGTGATGAAACAGACAAGCTGAGCAATCGCTCATAATCCGCTCTGCATCTGTTTCAGATAATTCTGTTTCCGGGCGTTATCTATTTCCGGTTATCCGTATCGATTCGCGATTAAACATCGTCAGTGAGCAGTGCTCAGGCGGCCTTTTTGCAGCAAAAGGCAACATCCCTGGCGAACAGTTTGGGAAACCATTCCGCTTTTTTCCCACCTTTGATCGAAACGACTTCTTCCACTTGCAGATAGTTTTCAAAAAAATCGAGCAATTCTTCGTATTTGAAAAATTGCACGTGTGTGGGATCGGCATTAACCCACAACTTTTTGCCCCGAAGTACCTGCCAGCGATCTTTGAGATGGTAGGCCAGCGGAATGCTACCGACCAGTACACCATCGGGACGTAATATTCGCTCAATTTCACTAAACGTAACTCTGGGGTAGGGGAGATGTTCGAGAACTTCTGCCAGCACGATCACATCGAACGATTCATCCTCGAATGGCAATCTCTGATTCAAATCAACCTCGATGGTATCGACCCCGTAATCCTGTCGGGCGCGAGCCATCGCTTCGACATCGATATCGCCTATCACAACACGATTTCCATCAAGAAAATGCCTGGTCAAAGTGCCATCTCGGCCCCCTAAATCAAGGATATCCTTGCCGGTTCCGATCCAGTTCCTGAAAAGATCTGAACGAACATCCTCCATAAAAGATTGGCCAAGTCTTTTTCCTGTTTGGTGATGTTCAGTGTAAAGGTCGCCGACGTTTGTGAGTCTTTTTTTGTTCATATTTTCTCACTTTGGAACTGGAAACAGTGCGGTTTTCAAGACGTAGCCAATTATAGAGCAAAATTGCTGTTTGCTGCCAGACGTATTCTTCAAGGCAAATCGCTCATTCCTCAATGGAGCTTCAATACGAGCGGGGATAAATTGCCTGTTTATTTAGCGATGTGCGTGAATATTGTGCATTTCAAAAAACTTGGCCATTTGAAAGAGCTCCAATAAATAGCTGAAAACAGGGAATTTCTTCTATTTCCAGTTCATTTCGGTAACTGGCGCAGGAATTGCGTGTTCTCGTTGTCGGTCGCTTTCACCCGGACAGTTCAGTTTGATTTTGATTGGCAGCGGGAAGGTGACAACAGGAACAGGCATAGCCGTGATTGAATCATTTCAGATCATGGAAACGATCTGATTTATTATTGGTGGGACAGTTGTTGCCGAACCAGGAGTAATGATAGCTAATGTCGCTATTTTGTTCGGAAAAGCTGGTATTACAGGAAGAGAGAGAATCGATGAAATCGGGAATGTTATCAGTGCTCAGTGACATATCTATACTACGAAAAGGGGGGCTTCTGCTTCTGCTTTTGGTGGGAGGCCTGCTTGTATCACAATCGACCTTTGCGGATGAAGCGGCACCGGAAGGGGCCAAGGCTGGAGAAGTTGCTTCTGCTGAGGAACCAGCCGCAGAACCGGAGGCAGTGGAGGAAGTCACTCTTGTTTCCGTGAATGAATCAGTGGGGACGGTTGTTTCAGAGGTGGGATTGCTTTGGACCTGTATCGCTGCGTTTCTTGTCTTCTTTATGCAGGCTGGTTTTGCTTTGGTGGAAGCGGGATTCACGCGGTCAAAAAATGCCGTCAACATTATTATGAAGAACCTGATGGATTTCAGCATCGGTTCGATCACGTTTTGGGCAATTGGCTTCGGCCTCATGTTCGGTGCGACCACGAATGGCTACATCGGCTGGGGGAGTTTCTTTGCCAGTGGAATCAGCGAAGATGGAGCCACGGCTGATAATGGATTCTACGCATTTTTAATCTTCCAAACGGTTTTTGCTGCCACGGCTGCCACGATCGTTTCCGGAGCAATGGCTGAGCGAACCAAGTTTGTTTCTTACCTCCTTTACACCATCGGCATTACGGTCATTGTGTATCCGATTGCCGGTTCCTGGGCGTGGGGCGGTTTGTATAACGGCAGTGGCTGGCTCGAAGCAAAGGGGTTCATCGACTTTGCTGGTTCAACGGTTGTGCATTCCGTGGGTGGATGGGCGGCTTTGGCTGGTGCGATTGTCATTGGTGCCCGTAAAGGGAAGTACCGCGAAGATGGCTCGGTCAATCCGATCATGGGACATTCAATGCCTTTGGCTGCCCTGGGAGTCTTTATTCTTTGGCTCGGTTGGTTTGGATTCAACCCCGGTTCAACGACATCGCTTGATGGTGGAAACTTTGCTCGCGTTGCTGTGACGACCAATCTCTCCGCTGTTGGTGGTTGTGTTGCTTCGATGATTGTCGGCTGGATCATGTTCGGGAAACCGGACGTCAGTTTGGCACTGAACGGCGTATTGGCCGGTTTGGTTTCGATTACTGCCCCATGTTACGATGTCAGTCCGCTTTCCGCTTTGATTATCGGAGTTGTCGGTGGTGTTATTTGTGTGCTTTCTGTCGTCTTTTTTGACAAACTGAAAATCGACGATCCGGTTGGTGCGATTTCTGTTCACGGCGTTTGCGGGGCTTGGGGAACACTCTCTGCCGGCTTGTTTGCCCAGGAAGTGTTCGCTGGAACCAATGGTTTGTTCTTTGGTGGCGGAATGGATCAGTTGATTGTGCAAATTACAGGAATTGTCGCTTACTTTGTCTGGGCGTTTGGTGTCTCTCTGGTAATTTTCCTGGGGATCAAATATACCATCGGTTTAAGAGTTTCCGAGGAAGAAGAACTGCGTGGACTGGATATCACCGAGCATGGTATGCACGCTTATCCTTACCTGCAGCACGTGGAATCGAACTGAATGGAAAATCGCCTGAAAAAAGCCGCTCTTTCTTCTCCTGAAAGGGCGGTTCTGGCAGGAAACCTGAAAAACTGATAGAAGTAACAGAGAACATTTAACCAAACAGACAGGATAATGATCATGAAAAAAATCGAAGCGATTATTCGCCATTTCAAACTGGAAGATGTCAAGGCAGCCCTGGTTGCTGCCAATATCGAAGGAATGACCGTTGCAGAAGTTCGCGGATTCGGTCGTCAAAAAGGGCACAAGGAAACATACCGCGGTGCAGAGTATGTCGTTGACTTCATGCCGAAAGTCAAATTGGAAATTGTACTTGCCGATGATGTCGCAGATAAGGCGATTCAGGTAATTCAGGAAGCCGCGAGAACGGGCAACATCGGCGACGGGAAAATTTTCGTATCCAATGTTGAAGATGTCATTCGTATCCGAACTGGCGAAACCGGCGAGGAAGCGATTTAACCCGTTGCCCTTTCTTCGGCAAATCAACCAGCCGGAGAGAGAATCCAACGATTGCGACAGACAAGCCCGGTCACTTCGGTGGTCGGGTTTTTCCGTACGAACCACAGGTCTGCTGGTTGCTGTTGCCAGGGTGTGTGGTCAGGGTGTGATGTCAGGGTGTGATG
>JALTOP010000289.1 GCA_027000105.1 Planctomycetaceae bacterium
GCGATGAATATCGATTCCAGAAGCTGCGAGTTCATTCCGGATCGCTTCTTTATGGCCGAATTGTCTCGGCAGCGAATGCTGAATTTCGCAATCTCGGCGGTTCTATTGATGGACGCGAGGGACAGATCACAGGAAAGATTGCAAGTAAACCATGACCGGAAGTTTAATCAGTGAAAAAGATTCCGCTCGCATGGAAGCGGCGGTACTTGATTATGAAAATCGAATTTTCGGAGGGCAGGCTGCAAAGCCCCCTACGCCTCGATTTTTTCAGACGCTCCCGCTACAGATGTTTCAGTTGCTTTCCTCTGCCAAACCGCCCGAATCGCTCAATGAGCCAGTTGCAGTTCTGGCACAACCGTTCGAAGGTGAATCGGTCCCGGAGCTTGTCTACGAGGATGACGTTGACAAAAACGGCGATCCCGTTCCCGTATCTGAAACCATTTATCACTCGATTCCCGGTTTGTATCTCTGTAAGGGAACGATCGTCTGGGCGATCCAGGCTTACGGTGAATGGCGAATTATGCACGCTGAACAATGGCCTGTGCAAGTGCAGCAGATCGACGCTGAAGGATTCCCAAACGGTAATGCATCTCTGACTCTCACTATCGACGATGAAGATATGACGTTTGATTTGCCGGGCAATGCAACAGCCGCTGAGTTACTGGCAAAAGTGCGATCACACCCGAAGATTACCGCACCGGAATCCGTTCAGGCGATTGGCGGGCCGTTGACTTATTGTGCCATCAACCTGATGTTCGGCCCCAGTCTGACCGGCAAGAGTATTCAGCCAATTTATATCGATAATGGGGCAATGTCCCCTGGCTTGTCAGGGCTCCGTGTGCGGTTACTTGCTCCACTCTGGTCCGTCGAATAATGAGAACCACGCAAACGCGACAACCGTTTCTGACGCCAGCTGCCCGCTCGCGACCGCAACTGTTCTGCCGGGATACTGCGACAGGTAAGCTGCTCTGGTCGCGTGATGACGGACTGAATTATCAGACACACAGCGATTGGCAGGTCCAGTTTCCGGGCAGTTGTGGACGCCAAAGGCAGGAAGGCGGCAACGTCTACGGAGCCGCTGGCAATTCATCACCCGGATTTGTGCACGAATACCAGGGGCTCGTTCTGCTGATCACTTCCGCTGGCGATCTGATTACATGCGATGCAGACGGAAATTCCCGGTCATTGTACCGTAACGCATTCGGTCAACAGTTCTACGGGGCCATCGCGGCAAGCGATCGAACGGTCTGGGTCAATATAGAAAATCACCTCGTCGCTGTGGATGTGGTCAATGGAGTCCGCTCAGTAACACCAAGTCCTGCAGTTGCTTTCAATAGCCTGGTTCATCCCGATGGTTCGATTGTGGTGGCGGATGATTCGGGCCGTCTCTCCGCTTTGAGGCCCAACGGTTCGCTGAAATGGGGACCGCTCAGCTACCCAATAAATGCGATCGGATTCTATTGGGGGAGTTTTCTGAACGGTGACATGGTCACGGCATCGGGAGTGATATCGGCCAGTACCGGTGTAATCATCGCAACATGGCCAGAACGCAGGGGAAAACTTGGTTCTGCAACCACAAACGCCCCAGATCTGGCTGATATCGTGATCTGGCAGAACGAAAAGGTACTCACCCACTTGTGGGTAAAGGGATGGGTTCAGGGTTTTGGCCCCGATGACGGGTTCTGGGAGAATTATTTGTATTTCAGTGAGCTCGACCGAAATTTGAACATCGTCCGCGAAGAAAAGATGCCAACCGATAACTGGCCGGATTACTCCAGAATCCCGGATCCGTGGTTCCTTTATGATCTGGAACTCAAGACGGAAGGGGCAGTCTTTTATCCGAACAGCGAACACCTGGTGGGAAGCTGGTTGTCTGATCTCACATTGCCGGATCCCCTTTCGCTTCCGATTGCATTGGGGCCGCCCGCAAACAAAAAAAGGGCCGATCTGAATGAACTCGATTACCCTGGCGATCCGCCCGGCGTATTGCGACATGCCGGCGGATTCTTTTGTACGTTGGAAGGGAACATCCTCGCTTCGTTCGACACGTCTGGCCAACTGCGCTGGCAAATTGCTCTCCCCGACGGTCCCCAGCAGGGGATCACAAATTATGTACTCAGTGACGATGGCGCGAAAATCTATTACATCGGCTGATTGCCTTTGTCTTGTTCACTCGTCGACCGTAACAGTCAAATCGCAATCCATCGCCGTGGCGATTCTGACCAGAGTTTCGATAGTTGTATTCTCTTGCTTGCCAGTTAACAATCGATTCAACGCCGAGCGTTCAATCCCTGTCCGCTCTGCAAGATCAGCGTATGACAAATTCCTCTTTTGCTTGAGTGTTGCCAGGGATTCAGCAATGGATCGAACAAGTCGCACGGCTTCAACACGCTGAATGGCTCGTGCGTGGTCGGCCTGCACAAGAGGGTCGGTTCGTCCCTTCTCTTCCAGTTCAGCAGCCTTGCGAAGCTCTTCTTTCTTTGCTGCTGTTAGTTTTGGATGCGTTTTAATCCGTTTGATCTTTACGTTTTTTTTATCCATGTTAGACCTCGTAAGCTGTGACAACATAGACAGTTGCATCGTCAAACAATTCATAGGCGACAAACAATCGTTTTCCGGCCAGGGTGTAACCGTAGGCGGCATTCCGACCAGAAGACCGGCTGATCGTCTTGTCATCGGGAAAGCAAACAACGTACTCAGCTTCTTCATGGCTCACGCCATGCTCGGCGATGTGCTTGTCGTTTTCGCCGTCCCAGATGAAGAAGAAAAAAGCCATTTTGTTTCCCTTGAATGTTGACATATATCGTAACAGCGTTGATATAAAATGCAACAAAAAGGAACGTGAAACAGAAATAATTTCAGGATTTATTTCAAAGCGGACGCCCGGCGCAACACTTGAGCTTAAAGTGAAACAGGAACGACAGCAGTTCGCACCTGCTGCCGTTCCCTCAACAAACACCCTGACCGTACACACCGGTCACGATGCAGTTGTAGAAAGTGAAGAGATGTTGCAAGGAAGCGAAACCAAGCCTACTCCACAAAAGGCTGGGGAGTGGCCGCGAAACGGCTTGAGGCGGCAGCTGTGGGGGAATTGCTTCCGTATTCTAGAGCAGCTTGATATCAGGACTGAAAATCCAGGTGTCGGGGGTTCGAGTCCCCCCCGGTCCATTTGGTGGATGTTCAGTGCAGTCATCACCCGGAGGTGGCCTGCATCGTCAGGGTGTGGGAGTTGATGACAGGGTTCTTTCAGCGGCTTCTGCCGTTTTCTTGTCGCCCCGGTTTGTGCATCGCGAAGTGGATCGATTCAAATTCACTGGCACGGCAGGCATCGTAGATTGCCACCATGTCGCGCAACTCAACTTCATCAGCGATATCGAGAATGACAGGACTATCGCGGGAAACATTGGCCAGCGCGGAGAGTGTCTTCTGGAATTGAGCGTAATCGTTGAAGACGCGCCCGTTCATCTCGATTGAAGCGTTTTTCTGCCCCGGGGTTTGGAACAGGCGTAACCGAATTTCAGTTGTCCAGGTTTCCTGCGGTTCCAACTGCTTTGCTTCCACACTTCCTGCTGCCAACTCGGTCGGCAGTGTCATTTCAATCACCTGATCCGAAGCAACACAGACGAAAAAAACGAGAAGCAGGAAAACGATATCGATCATCGGAGTCATCGTTTGAGACTCTCCGAAATCCCGCTCCCGTGGCAAAACAGATCGTATTCGCATGTTGACAGATTTCGACTGAAAAAGAACCGGGACTATGCGATCCCGCGCTATCCTATCTTATTCCCGAATTACCCCTGCATTGTTTCTGCATTATTCGACAGGAACGATATTATTCAGCAGGAACGACTGCAAAGGAGACCTTTCGGATTCCAGCTTGGGCACAAGCCATCAGGATCGGTTTGACCAATTCGTAACGAGAGGCGGCATCACCACGAATACGGACTTCACGTCTTTTATTCTCTTTTAATTTCCCGACACCTCCTTCAGCTTCCAGAATAATTCCTTCCAACTGCGGCCAACTGATCACACGGCCTGCGACCAGGTACTCTCCTTTTTTGTTGATCGTGATCACCAGACGATGAGTGGCGATCTCTTTTTCGTTTGTCGCTTGCGTTGCGGCAGGCAGATCGAGTGTTTTAAGCGTTTTACACTGGACGATATGCGTTGAAACAAGCAAGAAAATGATCAACAGAAGAACAATGT
>JALTOP010000290.1:0-1070 GCA_027000105.1 Planctomycetaceae bacterium
TTGTTGCACAGCGTGGGCGGGTTGCATTGCTCGCGGGCTGGTTGACGCGATCTCACAAGGTATTGCGCAGAAGCCGGGTTGCAATATGTGCTATTGCAATATGTGTGATTGCAGAAAGTGAAGTTGTCGTAGGTGAAATTGTTTGTGTTGCTGGCGGGTTTGTGATTATTTTTGTGATCCGCACGGGGGGAGACGCCGGGAAAAAACGGCTCATTTATGTGGCACACAGGCATCGATGTCAACAGGTTGTGTAGAAGATTTAAGAAGATTTGTATCAAGTCGAATTTGTGAAAAAGAAAGAGAATCAAAGTGTCATCCATTTCAGTTGAGAAACAGATTGCAGGAAGAGTATTAAAAATAACAACGGGAGAAATTGCCAAGCAGGCCAGTGGGGCTGTGCTGATCCAGTATGGCGAAACGGCAATGCTTGTTGCGGCTCAGACGGGGCCTTCGCGGCCGGGAATCGATTTTTTCCCGCTGACGGTTGATTATCGGGAACGTTACTCTGCGGCCGGTAAATTTCCCGGCGGTTTCCTGAAACGTGAAGGACGCCCTTCCACGAATGAAATCCTGACCGCCCGGTTGACGGACCGTCCCCTTCGTCCCCTGTTCCCCAAATCGTTCAAGAACGAAGTGCAGGTGATGACAAACGTTCTTTCCAGCGATGGAGAAAACAACCCCGATGTCATTTCAATCAATGGTGCCAGTGCTGCCCTGTCGATTGCACCAGTTCCATTTCAGGGGCCGATTGGTGCTGTTCGAGTTGGAATGATCGATGGAGAGCTGATCCTGTTCCCGACGGTTGCCCAGGTGGAAGAGGGAGACCTTGATCTGGTTGTTGCAGGAAATCGTGATTCCATTTTGATGATCGAAGGATTCGGGCGGCAAATTCCGGAAGGGCCAATGGCTGATGCCTTGATGTTCGCCCATCGTGCCATCGCTGATTTGTGTGATCTGCAGGATGAATTGGTCAAGGCCGTTGACAAAGAGCCATTCGAATGGGAAGAGCCGGGTGAAAATCCGTTCCTTGACATCGTTCGTGACGAAGCGGGTGCTGCGCTGAAAGAAGC
>JALTOP010000290.1:1080-4206 GCA_027000105.1 Planctomycetaceae bacterium
CGAAAGCGAATACGTGGAGGCGATCAAAAAAGCTCGCCAAAACACTAGCAAGGTTGAACGATCAGAGGCAGCCAAAGCGATTCGCGACGAAGCGATCGAGAAATACTTCCCAGGTGAAGAAACGGAAGATTCTGAAGGAAGGACATTGGCTCAACTGAAAGATGCCCTTTACCAGGTCGGCAACAAAATCCGCCGGGAGTTGACACTTGGCGGAAAGCGGCTTGATGGTCGTGGACCGACAGAGCTTCGTAAAGTGAGCAGTCGTGTCGGGTTGATTCCTCGGGTGCATGGTTCCGCTCTGTTTACACGTGGGGAGACGCAATCGCTGGCGACGTTGACTCTTGGAACGGTTCGGGATCAGCAACGGGTGGAAAATCTGTTCGGCGAAAGTAAAAAGCGGTTCATGCTCGACTACAATTTCCCCTCCTATTCGGTAGGCGAATGTCGTCCGATTCGTGGACCGGGGCGACGTGAAATCGGTCACGGTGCATTGGCTGAGCGTTCTGTTCAATGGGTTCTTCCGCCCGAGGAAGCGTTCCCCTACACGATCCGCATTATTTCTGATATCACCGAATCGAACGGCAGTAGTTCGATGGCTTCGGTCTGTAACGCGACATTGGCACTGATGGATGCCGGTGTGCCGATTCGTCAACCGGTAGCCGGAATTTCCATCGGTCTGGTTCAGGAGGGGAGCGACTATGTCCTGCTGACCGACATCATCGGCGATGAAGACCACTTCGGCGATATGGATTTCAAGATTGCGGGGACGCAAAAAGGAATCACCGGGATTCAGCTTGATCTGAAAATTGGCGGGATCAACGAGGAGATCATCCGGAAAACTCTGGATCAGGCCCGCAAGGCCCGGTTGGAGTTGCTGAAATCGATGTTAAGTGAAATCCGCCGTCCGCGGAAGGATATTTCGAAGTTGGCCCCACGCATCGAGACGCTTAAAATCGATCCCGAGAAAATCGGTCTTTTGATTGGCCCGGGGGGCAAGACCATCCGCGCCCTTCAGGAGGAAACAGATACGCAAATTGATATTTCCGAGGATGGGGTCGTGACGATTGCCGCATCTTTCGGTGCGAACGCGGAAGATGCCAAGGCTCGCATCGAGGCAATGACGGAAGATGTCAAGGTCGGCCGTGTTTACACTGGCAAGGTTATCGCGATCAAGGATTTTGGCGCCTTCGTTGAAATTGCCCCCGGGAAGGATGGTTTGTGCCACATCAGCGAGTTATCGGATGGATTCGTCAAAAACGTGGAAGATGTCTGCAAAATCGGCGACAAGCTGGAAGTGAAAGTGATTGCGGTCGATGAACAGAATCGCGTCAAACTTTCGCGCAAGGCGATGCTGGAAAGCAGCGATGAGGAATCTGATGAGGATCTCGGATTCGATGAAGACTGATCTTCACTCATTGGGAAAATGAGTTTTACGGCTACAGGGAAGTCCCCATCGATAACGGGACTTCCTTTTTTAATGATGTAATTTCGCCATGTCTTCGGAAAACATGTCTTCAGAAAACATCTCCTCGAAAAAAGAGAGAGAACGTGAAGAACTGCTGCAGCGCAACTACACAGAGATTGCGCAGTTGGCGGGGGGATTGGCTCACGAAATTCGAAATCCTCTTTCGACGATCAGCCTCAATTTGGGGGTTTTGAAGGAAGACCTTGAAGAAGGGAATACCGCTCGCGATCTTCGTATGAAAAGGCGAGTCGAAACGATCAGCCGGGAGTGTGAGCATCTCGAACAGATCCTCAGCGATTTCCTTCACTTTACAACCGGGATGGAACTTGAAACCCAACCTTGTGATCTTTCGGCTCTTGTGGGGGAATTTATCGAATCGCAACAACTGGAGGCAGCTGCACGACAGATTGAGATCAGTCCGCATCTCGCGCCGGATCTGCCGAGAGTTTCGCTTGACCCTCATCAGTTTCGCCAGGTTCTGTTGAATCTGACACTCAATGCAATGCAGGCGATGCCCGAGGGGGGAGTTCTCGAATTCCAGACATTCCGGCAAGCGGAAAATATTGTCCTGCAGATTATTGATAACGGCAATGGAATATCCAGACAGGCACAGGGGAGGATATTCGACCTTTTTTATTCATCCAAACCTGAAGGAAGCGGACTCGGATTGCCGACTGTGAGGAAAATTGTAGAAGCCCATCAGGGCACGATTCAATGCGAAAGTGAACCGGGACGCGGCACGAAATTCAGCATCTATCTGCCAATCGACAAATAAGTGGGGCCGCGCTGCCTTCAATGGAAATCTGTCCGGGTTTTACTCATTTGCCCCAAGATGCTCCTGTGCGGTAGAATGCCTCCGTTTGGATTTCTTCAGCAGATTGAAATGCGTATCGAGAGACGTTGCAGAGCTTGGGAACGCATGAAGCCCTTGCCGCTGGGGATAGTCCGTTTTGCGGGGCTGTTTTGTTTTGCAGGCTGTTCCGCTCTGCGGGTTGTTTGACATGGTCTGCACTGCATCCCGCACGGTTCTCCTGTTGGGGGTGATCTTCAATTCCCCGGTGAGTTGCGGTTTCGGCAGTTCCAACTATCCGATATTGAAAGACATCCGCTATTGAAAGAGATGAAGTCATGACTGAAGCAACGGGAACTTATACCGTATTGGCTCGTCGTTATCGTCCGCAGACTTTTGATGAGGTTGTCGGACAGCAGCATGTTGCACAGGCGCTGCGCAATGCCATCCTGTGCGATCGTGTTGCTCATGCCTACCTTTTTACCGGGGCGCGTGGGGTCGGGAAAACATCGATGGCACGCATTCTGGCCAAGGCGCTGAACTGTCCTGAAGTGGTGGATGGCAACCCCTGCAACAAGTGCGATTTGTGCCTGGCGATTGCAGAAGGGGGCGATGTCGACGTGATGGAAATCGACGGCGCGTCCAACAGGGGGATCGATGATATTCGCTCCCTGCGCGCCAATGTCGGCATTCGTTCGATGCGAACCCGAATCAAGATGTACATTATCGATGAAGTTCACATGTTGACGAAAGAGGCTTTCAATGCGTTACTGAAGACGCTGGAAGAACCGCCGCCCAATGTGAAATTCGTCTTTTGCACGACAGAACCTCAGAAAGTTCCGGATACCATTCTTTCGAGATGCCAGCGTTT
>JALTOP010000291.1 GCA_027000105.1 Planctomycetaceae bacterium
CAAAATGAGTGTTGAGGATTTGCGGTTTCCCACTTCACGGGAACTGGATGGATCCGATGCGATGAACGAAGCTCCGGACTATTCGGTCGCGTATGTGACCCTGGAAACCGATCAGCCGGGACTGAGCGGGAATGGGATCACCTTCACGATCGGCCGGGGAAATGAAATTTGCGTTTGTGCCATCGAGGCGTTGCGGCCTCTGGTCGTTGGGAAGGATCTTGATGGGTTCACGCAAGATATGGGAGCATTCTGGCGTCGCATGACCGGCGATAGCCAATTGCGCTGGGTTGGCCCCGAGAAAGGGGTGATTCATCTGGCGACAGCCGCGGTCGTCAACGCAGTTTGGGATTTGTGGGCCAGGCAGTCGGGCAAGCCGCTTTGGCAACTCGTGGCGGAAATGAGCCCCTCGGAATTTTTGAAGTGCATTGATTTTCGCTACCTGAGTGATGTACTCACACCGGATGAAGCGTTGGTCATGCTGGAAAAACAGGTTCCTGGCAAGCAGGATCGCATCGACGAAATGCGGCGTGATGGCTATCCCGCCTATACAACTTCAGCCGGCTGGCTTGGCTATTCGGATGATAAGCTGAGAGAACTGTGTCGCGCACGTCTGGCCGAAGGCTGGGACGTGTTCAAGATCAAAGTCGGTCGCGATCTGGAAGACGATCGTAGAAGATGCAGGATTATTCGGGAGGAAATCGGCCCGCATCGACGGCTACTCACCGACGCCAATCAGGTTTGGGAAGTCGATCAGGCGATAGACTGGATGAAACAGTTGGCCGAGTTCGATCCCTGGTTCATCGAGGAGCCGATCAGCCCGGATGATGTACTCGGTTATGCGAAGATTGCCAGAGAGTTGGCTCCAATTCGTGTTGCAGGGGGAGAGCACTGTGCCAATCGGGTTCTGTTCAAGCAGTTTCTGGAATCGGGAGGGATACAGGTTTGTCAAATCGATGCCTGTAGGCTCGGCGGCGTCAATGAAGTTCTGGCGGTGTTGCTGTTGGCGGCCAAGTTCGATGTCCCGGTCTGTCCGCATGCGGGCGGGGTCGGCTTATGCGAATATGTGCAGCATCTTTCCCTGATCGATTACATCTGCGTCAGCGGCAAACTTGAAGACCGGATGGCCGAACACGCCGGCACCTGTCATGAGCATTTTCTCAATCCGATCAATATTGAAAACGGGCGCTATCAGGTGCCAACCACTCCCGGTTACAGCATCACCATGTTTGCAGATTCCATCAACAAGGCGCGATTTCCCGACGGCGAATACTGGCAGGGCAATTCGACCGCCGCGCAACGATAATGCTTCCAGCGTCTCTCGGTCCACCTCGCTGATCCGTTTTGGTCTGGCTGGTTCCTGTGGCAATCATTGCTGAATATAAATGATAAAGATTGCTATTGTAGCGATTGGTTATATGTGGATTGCGAAATCCGTGTACTCCACCAGGAAATTTTCTCCTGTGACGCAACCACTTGCGTAGATAAGCAGTCTGGTAATCAATCTGGCGAAGCGCAGGTGGCAAAGCGGAACGAGATGAACGAACCGAGTTGCCGGGATGTTCGATATTGGTTCCGTGAGCCCGAATTGGTGTCGCTTCGGGACAGCATATGCTGTTTTATGCTGTTCACGCTGAGCAACTCGTGATAGAAATCGGGGCGTGTTGCTTGTGGTTGAAGCAGAGGCTGTTTAATATTACGGTTCGATTTCCCATCCCGGGCCTCTCTGGAGAAGTCGCTTCCGGCGGTATCATCGCCGTGCAGTTGTTCTTGCGGTGTTGTTTATAAAGGATTGAAAATGTCTAACCGTTTTAGCGCGGCGTCTAATCGTTATAGCGCGGCATTGTGTTTTATCGCAGCATTGTGTGCCAATCTTTCTTTTAACCTGTCAACCGCAATGGAAAATACCTTGCAAGCCGAGAAACTTGAGTATCCGAAAGCTCCCAAAGTATTGCAGGTCGATGATTATCATGGCATCGAAGTCGAAGATCCCTATCGTTGGCTTGAAGAAGATGTGCGTGAATCGAAAGAAGTCGCCGCGTGGGTGGAGGCAGAGAACAAGCTGACTGAAGCGTTTCTGAACGCTATCCCGGCTCGAAAGAGAATTCGGAAAGAATTAACCGAACTGTGGAACTACGAAAAGTTTTCATCGCCGTTCAAAGTGGGGGGGCGGTACTATTTCTACAAGAACGATGGACTGCAAAACCAGTCGGTTCTTTACATGATGGACAGCATCGATGGCGAGCCGACCGTATTGATCGATCCGAATAAATGGTCAAAAGATGGAACGGTGGCGCTTTCGGGAACTTCTTTCAGTGAAGATGGACGCTATCTGGCTTACGGGATCCAGGAAGCCGGTTCAGATTGGCGAACCTGGCGGATTATGGAAATTGCAACTCGCAAATTGCTTGATGAAAAGCTGGAGTGGCTCAAGTTTACTTCTACTGAATGGACACCGGACAGCAAAGGATTTTTCTACGGAAGATTCGCCAAGCCGGAAGAAGGGGAAGCGTTTCAGAGCTTGAATCTGAATCACAAGTTGTACTTTCATCGTGTGGGCACGCCGCAAAGTGATGATGTGCTCGTGTTCGAACAGCCGGATCATCCGAAGTGGGGCTTTGGTCCGACCGTGACCGAAGATGGGCGATTTCTGGTGATTTCCGTTTGGAAAGGAACAGCCGACAAGTATCGGATTTATGTCAAGGATTTGAGCGAGCCGTACGGGATTCCGGTGGCCCTGATTGACCACTTCAACGATGAATACGATTTCATTGGAAATGACGGTTACATTTTTTACTTCAAGACAGATTTGAATGCTCCGAACAAGCGGGTGATTGCGATCGACATTCGCAACCCCGATCCGAAAAATTATCGGGAGATTATTCCTGAAGGCCCGGAACCGATTCAGGGGGTCGGCTTGTTGAACAACATGTTTGTTGTGCGACTGCTGAAAGATGCGAAAACGGTCGTCAAAATGTTTACGGTGGATGGTCGCTTTGTGCGGGAAGTGAAGTTTCCCGGCATCGGAACGGCATCCGGTTTTGGAGGGAAGCGAACCGATACCGAAACGTTTTATTCGTTCGCCAGTTTCATCACGCCGCCCAGTATTTATCGGTACGACATGATCACCGGGGAAAGCAAGCTGTTTCGCCGTTCGCAGATCAAGTTCGATTCGGACCAGTTCGAGTTGAAGCAGGTTTTCTACCGAAGCAAGGATGGCACAAAGGTGCCGATGTTTATCGCTCATCGGAAAGGGCTCAAGCTGGACGGCAACAATCCGACACTGCTTTACGCTTACGGTGGCTTCAATATTTCGCTGACGCCCTATTTTTCGATCAGCCGGGCACAATGGTTGAAGATGGGGGGCGTTTTCTGTGTGGCGAATTTGCGAGGTGGTGGCGAGTATGGCGAGGATTGGCATCAAGCGGGAATGATTCACAAAAAACAGAACGTGTTTGATGATTTTATTGCGGCGGCCGAGTGGTTGATTGAGAATAAATATACATCGACAAAAAAACTGGCAATCCAGGGAGGCAGCAACGGTGGGCTGCTCGTTGGTGCCTGTATGACACAACGCCCCGATTTATACAAAGCGTGTCTGCCCGCTGTTGGTGTGATGGATATGCTTCGCTTCCACAAATTCACGGCTGGGCGATATTGGGTGGATGAATACGGTTCTTCGGATGATCCGGAACAGTTCAAAACCTTGTATGCGTACTCGCCCTATCACAATTTGAAACCGGGAATAAAATATCCGGCGACTTTAATTACGACTGCGGATACGGACGATCGTGTTGTGCCGGGGCATAGCTTCAAATTCGCGGCGAGACTTCAGGAATACAATGCGGGTGACAACCCTGTGCTGATACGAATTGAAACAAGAGCCGGACATGGCTCGGGAAAACCGACCTCAAAAATCATCGAAGAAATTTCCGATCTTTGGGCCTTTCTGGTGAAAGAACTGGAAATGGAGTGATTCATTTTTGTAAAACCGAAAGTGAACGGCGTTTGCGTCGCGTCTTGATCACCGTTGGCGAGCGTAATGGTGGTGGGATATTGATAAACGCGAAAAAAAGGGTTTTCTGTAGGGGCCGTTTTATCGTTGCGGATCTGGCACCCGTTTGGAATGGGGTGTTGCGAAAGATCTGTCGTAACTTGAACTTCACAACTTGAACTTATAGTGGCTGATAAAATCTATGGATTACAATTTTGCTCCTGTTTTTCAGGCTTCTGCCAATGCGATTTATCTGTCGTTGGCGGCGGTCGCGATTTTTGGACTGTTTCAGGTAGTGCTTCTGGCTCGAAAAATTTCAGAAAAACGGATGTCGCCAGCTGCAGCAGACCAGTTTCGTGAGCAGTTGCTCGGTTTGATCAAAAAACGTGATTGGGAAGCAATCGCGGCGATTTGCGACACGCCGGAGTATTGGGCGCGGGCGGTGCCCCAAATGATACTCGTGGCCATCGCCAATTTGGATAAATCACCGGCCAAGCTGCGGGAATTTCTGGCCGGCAAATTCGAGCGGGATGTGTTGGCCAACCTGGAATATGGGGCTTCGTGGATTAGCACCATCGTAAAATCTGCCCCGATGCTGGGACTGTTGGGGACAGTTTCAGGGATGATCCAGGCGTTTGCGAAAATTGCAGATACCCAAAAGACGGGAGGAGACCCGAGTGCACTGGCAGGAGAGATCAGTTTCGCGTTGTTCACCACGGCTCTGGGGTTAGCCGTGGCGATTCCGCTTGTGATTGCCGGTGCGTTTCTTCATGTAAGAATGGGAAAGTTGCAGGATCATGTTCAGGAAGAATTGAGCTGGTTTCTGGATGAACTGGACGCAGTTCGCGAGAAATCCTAGGTTCTTGGAGGTTCGAGTCCATTTTATGCCTTGCATATTTGCTACCCCACCTGGAAAATGGGGTAGGGAGTGGAGAGGCGACAATTCTGTTGATCAATTGTCCGGTCTGTCGATTCTGACTGGCTCGGCTGGAAGATATAATGAGACATATCCAAAATAGTATCAGGAGCGTGATGCGGCGTTACCTTGGTGATGGGTGGGGGAACGTCTGGATGTCCCGTCTGTGCCTGTTTTTGATGGTAGGCGCCGTTTCAGCGGCTTCGCCCTGTTTGCTGGTCGCCAAAGAGCCTTATCTTGAGTTTGTGCAGGGGTTGCGGGACAGGCAGTATTTCGATACCGCAATTATTTATCTGGATTCCTTGAAGGATCGGAAAAATGTTCCGCAAGAGGTGAAGCAGGTCATTCCCTACGAAAAGGCGGTGACATTGCTGCGCAGTTCCCAGTTTTCGCAGAATCCGGAGACACAATCCCAGTTGCTGGATCAGGCACAGGCGTATCTGGAACAGTTCATAAAAAATTCACCGCGGCACGAACTGGTTGCCAGTGCGAATACGGAACTGGCCAGGATTTTACTGGGAAAAGCACAGGTTCTCATTTGGAAATCACGATCTCCGGCGAACAAGGAGAACCGCCTGAAGTTTCAGCAGGATGCCAGAAAACTGATTGCCCAGGCGAAGGAAATCTTCCAGAAGGCACACGATGCCTACAAAAAGCAGTGGGAGAGCTTTGGAGTCTACATTCCCGAAGATGAAAAAGAAAAACGGGCGGCGAGAAAGAAGGTTGAAGGGTTATACATGCGGTCCCAGCTTGACCTGGCGACCTGCACCTACGAAGACGCACAGACCTACGATCGGGGCTCGAAGGAATTCAAGGACAAGTTGAAAGCCGCTTCGCTCGAATTCGAGAAAGTGCATTCGAAATATCGCAGCCAGTATGCCGGTTTGTATGCACGGACGATGCAGGGAAAATGCTTTGAAGAACAGGACGATATCCGCAAAGCGCTCGGGATTTATGATGAACTGCTCAGTCATCCGGGAAAGTCGCCGGGGTTGATCAAGCTGCAGAATCAGGTTCTGCATTTTCGACTGATCTGCCTCAATCACGACAGTCGCAAGGACTATCAGTTGGTGATTCAGGAAGCGACTGATTGGCTCAAACGCCATGCCAGGGAAAGTCGTTCGCAGATTGGGCTGGGAATCCGTTGGGAGCTGGCCCGCGCGCAGGAAGCCCTGGCGACGGATCGCAACACGCCAGAAGCAGAGAAGGGGCGGTTGTTGCGTCAGGCTCTGGAGAATGTCCGCCAGATCAATCGATATTCCGGCCCCTATAAAGACGTTTCCCGCAGTGCGATCCAGCGGATTCTGGTTTTATTGGATCGTGAACCGGGAGATCCCAAGGATTTCGATTCCGCCTTCGGAACGGCAAACAGTCTCCTCGAACAGGTTGGCCCTCTTCGAGAGAAATTGAAAGAGGCGGAGAAAACGAAAGACAAAAAGAAAATCCAGGATGCCAAACAGGAGTTACAGGCACAGTTGAGCGAAACTGAAAGACTTTACCGCCTGGCACTTTCTTTGGCGGATGACAAATCACCTGCCAAGCAGATTAATTCGGCCCGTTACAAGTTGGCCTACATTTTTTACCTGCAGCGGAAAAGCTACGATGCGGCCGTGGTCGGAAAATATCTGGCGATTCGTCTGAAAAAGACCGACCCCACTGTCGCTCTCGATGCAGCCTATTTGGGAATGGCCGGGTTCTCGCAGGCCTATAATGATGCTCCCGAGCAGTACAAACAGAAAAACCTGAAGATGATTCTCGACATCAGCCAGTTTATTGCAACGAACTGGCCGAATTCGGATCGTGCAACAGATGCCCGGCTGGAAATGGGGCGAATTCTCAGACGCTCAGACAAACCGCTGGAGGCGGCGAAGTGGTATGCGGAAATTCCCAAAACGGCTGCGCAGTATGCAACGGCCCAACTCGAAGCAGGGCAGGCATTGTGGGCCGCCTATTTGAGTATCGCGTTCAAGGATTCAACAACCAAAACTCCTGAAGAGTTGAACAAAATGCGCGATCAGGCAGCGACATATCTGCAGACCGGGATTGAAAAAACGGAGGAAAAAACGCCAGCCAGTCAGTCCGCTCCCCCTGCGTTGATTAAAGCGAAGGTTTCCCTGTCGCAAATAGAGATCATGCGTGGTAACGATGCCAAGGCGATCGAACTGCTGACGAAGGATCCCCATTCAGTCGTCAAGGCTGTCGCGGTAAAAAATGAATCCGACAGGCCGAAGGAAGATTTCAATATCAAAAGCACCGCCTTTGCTTCCCTGGCGTATCAGTATTTGTTGCGGGCTTACATCGGTACACGGCAGTTGGATAAAGCGGAAAAAACGCGAGAATCGCTGGAGAAAATCGCTGGCGCTTCCGGAGGGGCCGCCTTGACCGCTGTTTATGTCGAGTTGGGACGTGAACTGCAGAAGGAACTGGAACGGCTGAAAAAACTGGGCGATCAGGATCGGCTCGAAAAAGTTCGCAGCGGTTTTGAATCGTTTCTGTCGCAATTGGCCAAACGCAAGGGCGGGCAGAGTTATACCTCGCTGATCTGGATTGCGGAAACCTATTTCAGCATGGCCCAGGGGTCGAAGGATTCTCCACAAAAAGCGAGCCAGTATTACACAAGCGCCTCCGAGGCATTCGAGGAGATTCTCAAACGAGCGGAAAATGACCCCGGATTTGTTGACGCGGCCCGGTTGGATGGAGTCAAGTTGAGATTGGTCAACTGTAAACGTCAGGAGCGGGATTTCGACTCGGCTGAGGCATTGATTAAAAGCGTGCTCAAGAAGAACAGCAAGGCACTTGATGCGCAGATCGAGGCGGCTCAGGTCTATCAGGATTGGGGAGAGTATGGCGGTGAACCGGAGCGGTTTCTGGATGCAGTTCGCGGGAAGAAATTCAAGGATAAAACGGTTATTTGGGGATGGGGAAACATCGCCAAACGCCTGCAGATTATCATAAATGCGGGCGACTCCAGGCCGGAGTACAAAGAGAAGCTTCGGGAAGCCCAGTACCACCTGGCTCAGTGCAGGTATCAGTATGCCCAGAGTGCCTCGGATAAAAAAAAGGGGGATGAGCAACTTCAACGGGCGAAATTGGAGATCACCACTTTCGCCAGCCTGTCGCCGGACTTGCCCAATACTCCCTGGTGGGACAAGTTCGACGCGCTCTATCAGGATATTCAGCAGCTACTCGGCGAAGTGGCCACGCCGCTGACCAAACCGGAACTGATTGCCCGGACGACGAACAGGAAAAAGAAAAGCCGATATGATGCCGCTACCGTTTCGGAGCGGGACGCTTCTGAAAAAGAACCGAAGCCCGTACAGAAAAAAGCGAAAGAGGAAAAAGCTGGCGGTGGTATGCTGTCATACGTTCTGATGGGAGTTGTCTTTCTGGTCGGCTTCGGTTTTGTCGGGTTCGTGTTGATTTCCGGAAAGAAAGGTGAGAAACGCCTGACGACGGAAATTGCAGCCGAGTTGCCCGATACTTTTTCCTCGCCCGTTTTCGATTCGACTCCTCCCTCGGAACAGGAGCCGGTGGCACGAAAAAAAGTCGCCACCAAAACGGCAGAGGGGGAACCCAAAACGGCCAGAAAAAGAACCTCGCGTACTCAGCGCCCCGAGCAGAAAACGAGAAGCGAGAAATCATCAGGAGAAAAACGGGAGCGGGATAGAACCCGCACAAAAAGAACTCGCAGTGAAAGAGAAAGACCGCCGGAGGGGGCTCCCAGAAAACGGGTTCGCAGAAAACCCCCCTCTGACGAGCAGTAAACTGAATGGAAAACTGAATGAAAGATGTCAGGGATTATCCTGGCGCAAGAAGTGAAATCTGTTTCCGAGATCAGCCAATCAATAAACATAAAGAACGTAAATTGGAGTCCTGTTGTGAATAATCCGATGTTTCGCACGATGTTGCTGGTAGCCTGGCTTGTCCTGCTCACTTCATCCGACTGTTTTGCGATTGATATTATCACTCGCAAGTCCGCCAAGAACCGTCTTTCCGGGAAGGTGACCGAGGTCAGCAAGAGATTCGTCAAAATCAAGCCGCAAGCTGGCGCGGAAATTGAGGTGCCAGCCAATGATATCGAGAAAATTGAGTGGGATGGTGCTCCGGGAACGTTAAGTGGTGCGCTCGGCCAGGAACGAAACGGCAATTACGAGGAAGCCATCAAGAATTTGAAAGCCGCGATGGAAAAGGTGCCAGCCTCGGCGGAAAATCTGAGGACGGATTTTCAGTTCTTTATTTCCAGAGCGTTGGCAAAGTGGGCATTGGCTGATCACTCCAGGTTGCCCGAAGCGATTACCAGGATGAAAAACTTCGTTGATTCGAATCCTTCCAGCTTCCGCTATTACGAGGCGATCAATTATCTTGGGCAACTCTATCTGGAGAACAAGGATTTTGCGAATGCAGGAGCGACGTTCACCAAGTTGGAGAATTCTCCGTTCAACGATTACAAACTGGCAGCAAAATCGGCGAAAGCGCATGTCCTGCTGGCCCAGAATCAGGTAGATCAGGCGTTGCAGGCTTTTGATCAGGTTTTGCAATCTCCTGCCAAAGACGAATCCTCCAGACAGCGTCAACTCGAGGCGATGCTCGGGAAAGCGACCTGTCTGCATTTGAAATCGAAAAATGAGGAAGCCCTCGATCTGCTGGAAACAGTGATCGAAAACGCCAGGGAATCGGACGCACGTTTGCAGGCTCAGGCTCAGGTGTTGCGAGGCAAGGCGTTACTGGCCGAAGGGAAGAATCAGGAAGCACTACTCGCCTTTCTGCTGGTCGACGTTCTGTTTTCGGGGCAGCAGGATTTGCATGCGGAGTCCCTGTATAATCTGTCGAAACTGTGGACGACCGTCGGGCAACCCGGTCGGGCGGATGAGTCCCGATCCATTTTGGAGTCAAAATATCCGAACAGTCCCTGGGCCAGGAAACTGACTGCGGGCTGAAACAGGGATTGGCCCCAAAAAAGTGAGATAGACAAACGGGTGGAGTCATTTCTGGCGAGTGGTTATTTTTTCGCAGTGACCGGTTGATTACCATCTGCCGTATCGTCATGATGTTTTTTCATTCACTGCGGGGCGTTGGTATCGGTTAAGTGAAGGTGGTCAGGCCGTCTCTGGAGATTTCACGGTTGAAAAATGCCGAGAAACAGGCAACATCAATTCGGAAGTTTGATAAGTTTGGCACGGGTGAGATTGCCGGGGATATCTGCCGATGGGGCTGCGTGAAAACATGATGATTAATAGTGACAATATCGAAATTTGAACAATTCGATCAGGGCAACTTTCTTTGCACGATGGGAGAACAAACGTGAAATTGATGAACGACAAGGGACAGGCAGCGAATAAACGGTTTGGCCTGTGGTTGATGGTCTGTCTGGCTTTAATTGCAGGGGGCATGCTCTCCGGAAATACTGCGGTTACCCCGGTCGCTTACGCTGACGAAGCTTCAGCAGACGAGGGGGGCGCAGACGATGGAGCAGCGGAAGAGAAAACATCCGACGACAGCAAGGAGAGTGATTCGGATGATGCTCCCGAACAGAGAAGCTTTCTTACCTGGATGATCGAAGCCTCCGGGATTTTTGGTGCGATTCTGCTCGTGCTCTCGTTCGTCATGGTTGCCCTGGTGATGATGAACGTGTTGCAGGTGAAACGAGACGTGTTCATTCCGCAAAGCTTTGTCGATGCCTATCAGCAGAAATTGGAGGCGAAAGATTACAAAGGGGCTTACGATCTGTGCAAGTCGGATGAATCGCTTGTTGCCCGTGTGTTGGCTGTCGGCATGGGACGACTCGATCGTGGTTATGCTTCCGCGATTGAAGGGATGCAGGAATTGGGGGAAGAGGAAAACATGAATTTCGAGCATCGTCTCAGTTACCTGGCTCTCATTGCTTCGATTGCTCCAATGATCGGGCTGATGGGAACGGTTTACGGGATGATTCTTTCTTTTCAGAAAATTGCTACATCGACGGTTGCTCCCAAACCATCTGAGTTGGCAGACGGTATTTCAACGGCGTTGTTCACGACTCTTGAAGGATTGGCCGTTGCGATTCCCGCGATGATCGCCTACAGCATTCTGCGCAATCGCGTCTCGCGCTATATGCTGGAAGTTGGCATGGTCAGCGAGGGGTTGATGGGCCGGTTGCCTATGGGCAAACAGTAGGAGATTCTTGTCATCCTGTGCTGCGTGTCGCATGGCATCCCGGGCTGTTCTGAACTCCCCCGAGAAGTCTGATACGGAGCCTGTTGCCGCGTGCAGGGGCAGAGTTGGTAGTTTTCAGGAGAAGATGAGTGAGATATAAAAAGCATGAGTCGTCAGTGATCGAGCCGGATATGACTCCGATGATCGATATCGTCTTTCAGTTGATCGCCTTTTTTATGATGGTGACCAATTTTGAACAGACTCAAGCCGACGAGCGAGTCAAGCTTCCCAGCGATCAACTGGCCCGGCCACCGGTCGTTTCCCGGGAGAAGGTTCTCGTTATCAATGTCGGTTTCATTCGTGACAAAGAAGGTGAGAAAACTGATCCCACCGCCTATGTGTTCGAAGGGGATAGCAAAACGCCTGTGCTGGAATACGGCCCTCGTTTGAAAGAAGAGAAACGGGTTGCTGAAGCCCTGTATGGTCCGGGTGGTCACAAGGACATGATTATTGAAATACGGGCGGACGCAGAGACTCCCACGGGGCTGGTACAGGAATTGATCAAGCTGGCCCAGGAGGCGGGGTTTGAAAAGTTTTCCCTTCGAGCCAAACAGTTGATAAGATAGAGCAGGGTTTTTCGACCATGAAAATACGCGAGTCAAGAGTTGCCGCAACGAAAATCGAAGCCCAGATGGCCCCGATGATCGATGTCGTCTTTCAACTGCTGATCTTCTTCATGTTGACGTTGAAGATTATCCCGGTAGAAGGAGATTTCAACATCAATATGCCGATCGGGCAACAGGCGACCGAAAGTCCTGACATTACGCCCCCTCCCATCAAGGTTCGATTGATTGCCAACGAGGACGGATCACTTGCCGGTGTGCAGATGAATCAAAGGCAGTTGGGCAATGACAGCCTGGCTTTTGATCGTCTCAATGCGGAAATTGGTAACCTGGTTGGCAGGCGGGACAACCCGTTTGCTGACGAACTGGAGGTTGAAATCGATGCAGATTACAATCTGCATTATCGATTCGTCATTTCCGCCGTTTCTGCCTGTACTGGTTACGTTTCACCCGAAAGCGGACAGGTGATTCGTTATGTCGAAAAGGTGAAATTTGCCCCACCGAGACGTCCCGCCGGTTAGGAAGGTACTTTTCCGTTGATATTTGTTCTCGATAACTACGATTCCTTCACCTACAACCTCGTGCAGCGGTTGGGCGAGATCGATCCCGATCTGGAAATCACCGTTGCAAGAAATGACCAGACCACTTTGGAGGAAATAGCGGAACTGGATCCGGAGAGAATCATTGTTTCTCCCGGGCCGTGTACTCCGAAGCAGGCAGGGTTATCGTGTGATGTAATACGCAGGTTTGGTCCGGAAAAGCCACTGCTCGGGGTATGCCTGGGGCATCAGTCGATCGCAGAAGTCTATGGAGCTGAAGTTGTTCGCGCTGACCGACTCATGCACGGCAAGGTTTCTTCCGTTAGGCACGACGAACAGGGCCTGTTCCGGGGAATCGAAAATCCTGCGATTGCGACTCGCTATCACAGTTTGATTGTGCCGGAAGAATCGCTTCCCGATTGCCTGATGCCGACCGCCTGGTCTGCCGATGAGGGCCATCCTGCCGAGTTGATGGGGCTAAGACACCGTGAATTTCCGGTTTACGGAGTCCAGTTTCATCCGGAAAGTTTCCTGACAGAAGCAGGAATCAAATTGTTGGAAAACTTCCTGACCCTGTGAGGCTGCCGGTTGGGAGTGGAGAGCACCGGTTCCGTTTCTGTCATCAGCGCTCGGTTTGCTGGGAGGCAGTCTGCAACAGTGTTTATGTTTATGCGGCAGATACTATTCTGCGGCGATTTCAGGCTCTTTTTTATATCCCAGTGAAACAATCACGCTAAGAAGTTCTTCATAGGTAATGAATCGCCTGCGGTGGTTCAGCTTGTATTGATCCACCGCCTGTGCCAGTTCGCTCACTTGCGGGTTCATTTCGGAATGGGAGTCCCGAAATTGTCTCCGTTCCGGGCCGGAGTAGTCTGAATTCGCTTTACGACGATCGTCGATTATTGCCTGGTTTCCAAAAGTTGTTGACATCGGCATGTTCCCGTGCTTTTCAGGTCAGTGAATTCCCAAACAGGCTTGGCTACGTTTTCCACTCGAAAGATTCTGAATCGATTTCTTCCCAAGCATCTCAAACCTAGAACAAAAACAGACGAAATGTCTGATTGGAGTGAAAAAAAGTGGTGTTTCCTGCGAGAATTCTGTGGATAATTCCCGCGGAAAAAGAAGGCGGGAGGAAATTGTACGTCCAACCGTCTCTTTTGGACGAGTTGATTCTTCTTTTGGGAATATTTGCTAAAATCGGTTTGGTAGGAGCAATCGGTTCTGCCGGAAAAGAACGGGCTTTCTGTCTGGCGGGAAAACAGACAGGTGTAGAATCCGTCAGAGAAGTCGGATTTGGATGATCAGCTCACCGAAAGATGGAAATTATTGAACGATGCCAACAAAAATTGCGGTTATTGGTGGTGGAGCGATGGGGATCGCCTGTGCGATGCTCCTGGATGAACATGAAGATCAGCGTGTTTCCATTTGGATGCGAAATGAAAAGTACGCGGATCAGGTTGCTTCTTCCCGCGAAAACAGTCGCTTGCTTCCTGGTGTAAAGATTCCCGAGCGGATCGAGATCACTTCGGATATTGAACAGGCGATTGACCAGGCGGAATATCTGGTGATGGCGATCCCTTCATCCTTTTTGCGGGAGTCGCTCGAACAGTTGGCTCCCTATCTGAGAGAAAATCGGCCTGCCATCAGCGTTATCAAGGGGTTGGAGCCGGAAACGCATTTTCGTCCGAGCGAGATTATTACCGAAGTGTTGGGAACCCGTTCCATTGTCGCTGTGGGAGGGCCGAGTCATGCAGAAGAAATATCGCGCAAACTTCCGGCGAGCGTGGTTGCTGCCTGTGGAGACCTTTCACTGGCAAAAAAGGTGCAGGCGATGTTCGCGACCGACCGTTTTCGTGTTTATGCAAACCTTGATTTGATCGGGGTCGAAATTGCGGGAGCGGTCAAAAACATCATCGCGATTGCAGCCGGGATTTGCGACGGTCTTGCCTTTGGTGACAACGCGAAATCTGCATTGATGACGCGCGGGCAGGTGGAGATGACACGTTTTGGCACTCATTTTGGTGCAGAGGCGGAAACATTCATGGGGTTGGCCGGTATTGGCGATCTCATTACAACCTGTATCAGTCCCTATGGCCGGAATCGGCTTGTTGGAGAGCGTCTCGGAAAAGGGGAGACGCTCGACCAGATTGTGTCATCAATGGATTCTGTTGCAGAAGGAGTCAAAACAACCAAAGCCGTGATGGAACTGGCTGACAATAATGGAATTGAGATGCCGATTACCAGAGAGGTATATCGCGTTCTGTTTGAAGATAAATCGCCTTTGGAGGCAACGCAAACATTAATGAGCCGCCCTTTCAAACAGGAATAATTCAGGTAGAATCGTTCAAGCAGATGGAAAAGATTTTCAGAGATCGCGCTGTCATTCCGACTGCGACAGCACAGGAGAAAGCTGAGCGAACTGTGTCAGTTGCCAGGCGTACCTTTTTGGGAGCGAGTGCCGCTTTTTTCGCTTCTCAGATTGCCACGGCAATGGCAGGGCGGCGGAACCCGCAAATCCTGCTTCGCTCATCCTGGCAGGTTGTCAATATTGGAGACATTGCACACACTCCGGGTGTTCTCGCTCTTTTGGAAAGATATCTGCCAGAGGCAGAAGTTGTTCTGTGGGCTTCGCCAAGTCTTTCCCCGGAAGTTGCGGCGATGGAGCATCGGCGTTTTCCAAACCTGAAGATTGTCAAAGGAAAAATTGACCAAAGCGGAAAGGCTTCAAATGCAGAACTGGGCAAGGCGGTCGATCGGGCCGACTTTCTGCTACACGGTTCGGGGCCCTATCTTGTCGCAGACAAAGACGTAGCAGCGTTTGTTGCCCATACGAAAA
>JALTOP010000292.1:0-12999 GCA_027000105.1 Planctomycetaceae bacterium
ATTTCATCGGTTTGTTCGCTCAGCCACGATTTGTTAATCTTGATCGACATGATGCTGATATCGCAGATTCAGGCAATCATGACAAGATCAATCTCAGTCCAGGCCGTGAACGGTTACAACAAATGAATCAATCAGATGCAGAAGCAGAACCTTGCGGAATAAAAGAAGCTGCTATTGTATGCTCACATGTTGCAGATAGAACTAGCCCAATTTTGCAAGCTGTTAGAACGCCGCGAACTGAAAATACTGATAGTGGCTGGCAATTTTTATGTAATAGTGGACAGGAGGAAGACTTTGATTTAGCAAAGGTTTGGTCTATTGATGAAGTTCTTAAATATGAACCAAGTCTACAGGGTTGGATTAAGTGCCCTTTTGGGACAACATTATGGCGAGCTTCCGTTAACGATGAGTGGGTGATTTGGGATCAGGATTAGGATCAGATATTAAAACATTACCATCCAGGGCCAGCACCGGGTGCTCGGTTGGTGTTTGTGTGCCACGACTCTGTGAGCCGTGCCGTCGGGCGGTAACAGCTTGCTGAAAGAAACAGACACGTAGGTCAGGCTCCCGCTTGACGTGTTACGGTTGCCATGATCGGTATTGTTGTGGTTGATTTCATAGTGATGATACCGTCACCATCAACGGAAACGAAACGGTCGCAATTCATGTACTGCAAAACGATTACGATCCATTCGGCGGGCAACTCACTGTAACCGATGTTACCGCAGCAACCATGGGCAGCGTGACACTTGATCCATCCCTCAACACCCTCGTCTACACTCCCGATTCGAATCAGGTTGGTGCTAATAGTTTCCAATATACGATCACCAATCTTCAACCCATTTCCTGCAGTTCCGTTAGAAAATAGTCGCGTCGATTTGTCGAGATACGTGGAATTGTTCCGGAAACAATTGTTTCCTCACGGCATGTACGGTTAGAATGCGTAAAAAGTGTATCGGGCAGCAAGGAAGATAAGACGTGAGTGATCATTCTGAAAATTCGAGTCATGGTTCCTCTGAATCTGCGATTCCTTCAAGTGGATCGGGGAAGGAGACGCCGGCCAATGAGCAGTCGACCGAGCGTCAAGCCAAAACGGATGAGTCGGCTAAATCAGCTGAATCGGCGGATGCTTTTCAGGAGGATCTTTCAGGGAAGGTTCTTGGTGAGTTTCGGCTTTTGAGACGCCTGGGCAAGGGAGGGATGGCGAATGTCTATCTGGCCCAGCAGACGGCGTTGAATCGCCACGTCGCCATTAAAGTGATGAAGAAGGAACTTGTCGCCGATTCGGTTTACCTTGAACGATTCAAAACCGAGGCGATGGCGGCGGCCAATTTGAATCATGTCAACATCGTACAGGTTTATACGATTGGCAGTGCAGAGGGATACCACTACATCGCTCAGGAGTATGTCCAGGGAACCAATCTGAAGGATTTCATCAATCGGCAAGGCCCGCCACAAATTTCTGTCGCTTTGCATATCATGCGTCAAATTGCATCGGCGCTTCAGAAAGCGGGGTCGGTCGGTATAGTGCATCGGGATATCAAGCCAGAGAATATTTTGATCACCCGCAAAGGAGTGGTGAAAATTGCAGACTTTGGCCTGGCGCGGCTGACCCTGGGAGGCGACCAGATGCACCTGACCCAGGAAGGGGTGACAATGGGAACCCCATTGTACATGAGCCCCGAACAGGTTCAGGGCAAGAAAGTCGACCAGCGCAGCGATATCTATTCCTTCGGTGTGACTTGTTATCATCTTTTTGCAGGACGCCCGCCGTTTCGCGGCGAGACCGCTATTGCCATTGCGATGAAGCACGTCAACTCGGAGCCGACTCCACTGACCAAAAGAAGAAACGATATCCCGCCGATCATCGCCAAGCTGGTTCACAGAATGATGGCGAAAGATCCAGAGAAACGTTATCCCGATGCAGGAGCGCTACTAACTGAAATCAAGCGGATTATGAAGGCACTCCACGCCGGTCAGGAGGAAATCAGCCTGTCTGCATTCGATGCTCAAAATGCTGAAACCAAAACGACTCGGCAGACCTTATCGCTCAACTGGAATCCGAAACGGCTCATTGCGGTCGGTTTGCTCGTTCTGGCTCTGGGAGCAGCAGCGGGCTATGCTGCACGTCCCCAGTTGGGAGATCCCGAAAAAGCCCCGCTGAACGATGTCGTCGTGCAGGATACAGCCCGGGAACAGTTTGCAGACGCAATGCTGCAGGGAACCAACGAAGATGCCTGGAAAGCAGTCATCGAAACGAAACCCCTCTCCGAAGAACGCTGGAGAGCCGAAGAACGTCTGGCCATCCTGTATCTGAGTCAGGGACGATTCGAAGAAGCGAAAAAAATATTCGATACCTTTATCGAACAGAGAACTTCGGGAGACAAGTTCAACCTGGCTCCCAGTGGGTTGGCGGGAAGAGCCGTGATCGCGACGCTGAAAAAGGAATACAGCAATTCGGATGTCATCCTGAACGATAACCTGAAAACGTTATCGAAGCTGGAAGGCCCAATGAAGCCGCTGGTGCGCGAAGCAATTTACCAGAATGGATCCCATCTGACCCGGCCATTGGTGACCGTCGACAAGATATTCCCGGAAACGCAAACTGACGAATAAAGGCGCTCAAGCATCGACAAGGTTCGCCGGTTCAATGATGCCTGCCAAACCGACTGCGGGCACGCCGTCGATATCAGAGATGTCGCGACCCGATTTTATCACAAAACGCAAACAGGCGCACCGACCGCGATCTTTACGCGCACGCTTCACCAATCTTTCGGTACGCACTAGCCAGACTAATCGGAGGAAGTTCAACTATCTGGGCTTACAGGCGCCAATAACGCAAGCTGAACTCTACTCGAATTCGACAAATGGGCTGATTCGGCGGGCCTTGGCGAAAATTTCCTCTTTTTCGCTTTCAGTTTTGGCCTCACTGTAGCGGGCTCGAAGTTTTTTCAACTTCGCTCTTCTGGCTCTTTTCCTCGCTAATTCGCGAGCACCTTCATCACGTGGCATTTTTCTTCCAACTTATATCTTCTGTAACTTTAGATATATCAACAGGTTGAAAAAACAGGGGGAAAGCCCTGCTTATCCATTCCTGCACAATACAGCACCTTATTGTGCGTAACGGTACTCAAAAAATGATGCGGCGTCAAATGCCCGCATCGGATTCCGTTCTGAATCTCCCAGAAAAGTCGTCTCCCCAAAAACGGGAGAAGTCATTATTCTGTCGGGCCGATCGAATTTGAGAGACACAGAGGGGCAAAAATGTCCACGGGAAAGCTGCATAGAACACCGATACATTGGCTCGGCGAGTTGGTTATCCAACCGGTCGAGTTTGTCGGGGATTTTGTGCTATTTTCCTGGTTGACTTTCCAGTGGGTCTTTTCCCGTTGGCCCAGATCGTCCGTCATCTGGCCTGCACTTTATCAGGTTGGCGTATTAAGTCTTCCCGTCGTTGTTGTTACCGGTGCGTTTATCGGTATGGTGCTCGCTGTCCAATCCTATGATCAATTACGGGTGATGCATCTGGAATCGCAGTTGGGGGCGGTTGTCAATTTGACGCTTGTGAAGGAATTGGGCCCCGTTTTGGCGGCGACAATGTTGGCCGGGCGTGTCGGTAGTGCGATCGCGGCTGAAATTGGGACGATGCGGGTAACCGAGCAGGTCGATGCTCTGGAGGCACTTGGGGCTGACCCGATCCAGTACCTGGTCGTTCCCCGTTTTTTGGGATGCGTTTTGCTGATCCCGTTGTTAACGGTCGTTGCTGACGCGATCGGTATTTATGCCAGCTGGCTGTTTTCAACGGCTGTTCTTGGGGTCAACAGTTACTACTATTGGAATTACACCTATCAATTTGTCACCCTGTTTGACGTTTCCTCTGGTGTGTTCAAATCCGTCTTTTTCGGAGCCGCGATTGCACTGGTCGCCTGTCACCGTGGATTCAATGCTCGCGCCGGAGCAGAAGGCGTTGGGACGGCAGCAACACAAACATTCGTTTATTCGTTTGTCTTTATCCTGTTTCTCGATTTCCTTTCGGGAGTTCTCCTGTCACAGATTTCCCAATGGCTCTACGGTTAAACCCGGCGTTGTCGCCATCGGGATAAGCGAATGAGGTCAGATCAAGGAGATGAGATCAAATGAGTATGCCCGCCCTTGAACTGAAACAGGTTTCGCGACGGTTCGGCACGCAACAGGTACTGCGGGAAATCGATCTGCAGGTCTTTCCTGGAGAAACGCTCGTCCTGATTGGCGAAAGTGGTTGCGGGAAAAGTGTGACAACCAAGTTACTGGCCGGAATGCTTGAACCATCCGCGGGAACGGTACTCTGGCAAGGACGGGATGTGGCGTCCCTTTCAGCAGAAGAAAAGTTGAGGCAGCGGCTGAAAATTGGCTATCTGTTCCAGTCAGCCGCATTGTTCGACAGCATGAATGTTTACGAAAATATCGCATTCGGATTGCATCAGAATACGGATCTGAAAGAGAGCACCATTCGCGAAATTGTGCAGGATCAAATTCGAGCGGTCGGTTTGACGGTAGACGTCGGAAGAAAAAAGCCTTCTGAACTCTCGGGAGGAATGCGCAAACGTGTCGGCCTGGCTCGGGCGCTCGCGCTGGCTCCGGAAATCATCATCTATGACGAACCGACCACCGGGCTCGATCCGGTGATGAGCGATGTCGTCAATGAGTTGATCATCACAACCAGAGAACGCCGGCCGGTAATCAGCATCATCGTGACTCATGATATGCACACCGTCCAAAAAGTGGCAGACCGGGTCGTCATGCTGTTTCCGTTGGCAGGGCTGGAACCGGGGCAGCCTCAGGTCATTTTTGAGGGAACTCCCGAACAGGCCTTTTCTTCCCGGGAAGAAAGAGTCTGTTCGTTTGTACATGGCGATGCAACTCGACGTTTACAGAAAATGGCTCTCACGTAACAATACGCCCCATTTTCGAGGTCTCCCTTAATTTCTCGATAACTTAATTGATTGAGCTTTTTACAGCATCATGTCGGAACGTCAGTTGCAATTTCGAGTTGGCCTGTTTGTGATCGTCGCGACGGTGATCGGCGTCGGGTTGACGTTTCAGTTTGGCAAACTGGAACGCTACCTGCAGCCCCGTTATCTGCTTGCCATCCAGTTTCCTGAAGTTTCGGGAATTCAACCAGGGACTCCCGTCCATCAAAGCGGGATACCGATTGGAGTTGTCAAGGATGTCACAATCGACCGGGAGCAGGGCAAGGTCTTCGTTCTGGTCGAAATCCGTAGTGACCATAAAATCTCCAAAGATTCCCACGCCCAGATCGTCACTTCGCTATTGGGGGAGGCGCATATCGAATTCACACTCGGAGTCAGTTCCGAATATTATGCCCAGGGAGATGTTCTGGAAGTGCAGGTGCCACAAGATCCGTTCGCAGTTGTGCAGCGACTGGAATCCCGATTGGATAACACATTGAAAGTTTTCGAACAGACCAGTCAGGAGTGGAAGTCGGTTGGCCACAATTTGAATACCTTGATTATGACCGAACGCGGTTCGCTGGATCAAATGATCGAACAGGCCGCAACGGCTTTGAACGGACTGACCGTCACGATGCAGAAAGCTTCAGCAACTCTCGATACCGCCAACAAGATTGTGGCCGACCCTCAATTGCAGAGATCGATCAAACAATCGATGACGGCTCTGCCCCGGATGATGCAGCAGACGGAGGAACTCATTCAGCAGACGAAACAGACAATTGCAGCGACCAAAACAGCAGTCAACACATTGAGCGAAACAATGGAGAACCTGCGGGTTGCCACGCAACCACTTGCCAATCATTCGAACCAGTTGGTCACCAAATTCGACCTCGGTTTGAATCAGCTCAATCACACTCTGGCGCAGCTCGATAAATTCAGTACACAGCTCAATGAAGGAGACGGTTCGCTGCAACGGCTCGCTACCGATCCGCAACTCTACCGCAACTTGCAGTTATCTTCTGCCTCTCTGGCTTCGCTGCTTTCCAATCTGGAACCGATTGTGCAAGACATGCGTGTCTTCAGCGATAAAATAGCCCGCCATCCGGAACTGCTCGGCGTGAGCGGCTATCTGCGAGGAAGCAACGGATTGAAGGAGACACCCCAGACGATCCAGCCGGCTTCCTCCTATGCTCCCGCCAGACTCCAGTCGCAGCCCCGGTCACTTCCCCGACGCACCGCCAGTCCCTCAGGAAATTCGATGAATTTGCGAATCAAGCGTTAAAGCTCCAATGGAGTCATGGCGTCCCAGTACAGCGGAGCCAGGGTACCCACGAAATTGCAAGACGAAACCGCAACAGGTACAAAGCGGAAAAGAGGAACGACCCGTTCCACGCAAACCAGTGAAACGGGTCGTTGAACCGTTGGACGGAATCGACCTTATCTCCAACCCTTAGTTTTTTTTTGGGGGGGGGAACGGTGCATCAAAATCAAAACAGTGCGACAATGAAGCACAGACATCGATAGTCCCAGTAACGCAAGCCCCCCATTTAAGACCTGAAAAGGGACTACACTTCTTTGGAATCGATCCAGCTCATCATCGAGCGGAGAGTTTTTCCGACCGCTTCGATCTCGTGCTGTCTTTCCAGACGCCGGGTTGCTTTGAAGGCTGCCTGGTTTGCCTTGTTTTCCAGGATCCATTCTTTGGCGAACTGCCCTGTTTGAATTTCAGAGAGGATTTTTTTCATCTCTTTTTTGGTTTCATCGGTGACAATCCGTGGACCGCGAGTGTAATCGCCGAATTCCGCGGTGTTGGAAATGCTGTATCGCATGTAATTCAGACCGCCCTGATAGAACAGATCGACAATCAGTTTCAGTTCATGCATACACTCGAAGTAGGCCATTTCCGGCTGGTAGCCAGCTTCGACAAGCGTTTCAAACCCGGCTTTCACCAAAGCGGAGACCCCGCCACATAAAACGACCTGTTCGCCAAACAGATCGGTTTCTGTCTCTTCTGCAAAAGTCGTTTCAATCACGCCGCCTCGTGTTCCGCCAATCCCCTTGGCGTAAGCCAGAGCCAACTGACGGGAAGTTTCGGAAGCCCCTTCTCCCAACGCGATCAACGAGGGAACGCCCCCGCCTGCGACATACTCGCTTCGCACCAGATGCCCCGGCCCTTTCGGTGCAACCAGAGCCGTATCCACTCCTTCCGGAGGGGTGATCTGTTCGAAATGGATATTGAAACCGTGAGAGCACATCAATAGATTCCCGGGACTCAGGCGATCCTTGATTTGTGCCCGAAAGACATCACCCTGCACCTCATCGGGAAGCAGAATGTTGATCAAATCTCCTGCCGCTGTCGCCTCATCGACGGGCATCGGGTCAAAGCCATGTTCAACAGCCAGATCGTAGTTGGCACTTCCCTTGCGTTGTCCGATCACAACATTGCACCCGCTATCCCGGAGGTTTTGCGCCTGAGCATGCCCCTGGGAACCATATCCCAAAATTGCAATTGTCTTGTCTTTCAATAGTGCCAAATCTGCGTCTGCATCGTAGTAAACTTTAATCGCCATGAATCTTCTTTCCTGGTTCCTGTTTCAAAAATATTTGTTCTGTACAATTTTCCGGAAAATGAGAAAAGAGGTGCGTTGCAACGCCCTCTACAATGGGAATGTCATCCGTCTCGGTTAGAGAGGATTGGAGAATCAACACAACTTTCAGGAGATCGCGTGCTCCGTCTTGAGGGGTTCTTTCGCCAACAAGGCGGGAGGCAATTCGATATTGTCACGTGTCAGGGCGATGCGCCCCGTTCGAACCAATTCGATAATGCCGAACGGTCTCATGATGTCGATAAATGCGGTTATTTTCGATTCCCGCCCGGATATTTCGATCATAACCTGATCCGCCTGAACATCGACAATTTTGCCACGGAAGACCTCGACCATCTCCTTCACGCGGGTCAAGTCGTCATTTTCCGTGCGAACTTTGACCAGCATCAGATCGCGCTCGACAAAACTTCGGTCTGAAAAATCGACAACCTGAACAACGGTGACAATTTTTTCCAGTTGCTTACGCACCTGATCGAGAACACGGTCATCGCCTGCGACAACGAAAATCATCCGCGAAAAATCTGCGTTTTCGGTCTCGCCCACAGCCAGACTTTCGATATTGAAGGCACGGGAGGCAAGCATTCCGGAAATGTGTGCCAACACGCCCGGTTGGTTGACAACCAACGCCGAGATCAAATGTTTCATGGGATTTTTTTCGCTTTTCAATGTCATACCATGCCTCGAATTTGTAGCCCGGTGTTAAAGTTCCGAATTCCGGTGGTAGTGGTACAAGCTCCGAATTGATGCTGAACGTTACTCCGTGTTTTTCGCCTGCGAAATGCCTCAAAACGACACGCATCAACTACCGACTGTCAATCGTTGCCCGCAGCATTTGTTCCGCCTGAACGGGTGTTGAAAAAGAGACCGTCGTCGCTCCGGTGCGACTGATCGCCCATTCCAACCAACTACCGCTTGTGAAACAGGACTGCACGTTGTACGACCGAAGGACACGACACAGACAGAAAAGGCTCAGTCTACCCGGAGCAGGTTTCATTCTCAACTCGATATCCACCAGCAAAGGGAGGAAAAGGGAGTTTTATGCGGTTTTCTTGCCAAAAAATGAATGGCTAACGCAATTGTGGACATCTGTTTGTCTATTTGGAGAATAGAAGAGAAAGCGGAGAGATTTTTCCAACCGGT
This sequence comes from Planctomycetaceae bacterium, assembly GCA_027000105.1. Lineage (GTDB taxonomy): Bacteria > Planctomycetota > Planctomycetia > Planctomycetales > Planctomycetaceae > Rubinisphaera. The sequence goes on from JALTOP010000292.1 coordinate 8,696, forward strand.
CAGGAAGAACAGGCGTACTACTCGTAAAACGGGTCGATTCCCTTATCATAGGGGAAGATGTATCGGGAAAGGTGAGTCATAGAGGCAGGTAAGGATGCTTCTGGCAGGTGTGCGGATGGGGTCGTTGTGGTCGTTCCCGATTTGTCTGCCGTTTTGGAGGCTCTGATTCGGTTTGGGGCGTCTGGTTTATTGAGATGTTTGTTTATTGAGATGTTTGGTTTATCGTCTACGAAAGATGGCTTATGTCGCTGGAGTTGAAGAATATCAAGAAAAGTTATCGGGAGCCGGACGGCAATGTTCTGCCGATTCTCGATATCGAGCATTTTCAGGTCGGGCAGGCAGAGCAGATTGCCTTGGTCGGTTCCAGCGGCGGGGGGAAGACGACGTTATTGAATGTGATCTCCGGCATTACGACGCCAGATTCCGGCCAGGTTTTCATCGACGGGGTTGAAATTACCCGGTTGCCCGAAGCGGGACGGGATCGATTTCGAGCCGAACGGATCGGTTTTGTTTTCCAGACCTTCAATTTGCTCGCGGCTTTTACCGCTTTGGAGAATGTCCTGCTGGGAATGAGTTTTTCCCGAGGCAAGGCCGATAAACAGCTAGCGAAAGATTTACTGGAAAAAATGGGATTGGGGAAGCGACTTTCGCATCGCCCTTCACAACTCTCTGTCGGAGAGCAGCAGCGTGTCGCGATTGCCCGTTCGCTTGCCAATCGTCCCAGTCTGCTCCTGGCGGACGAACCGACCGCAAGTGTCGACCCGGCCAATCAGGACACCATTTTGAAACTGATCCGGGATATGTGTCGGGAATTCGGTGTTTCCCTGTTGTTGGTGACACATGCGATGGAAATAGCCGAGCAATTTGATCGTGTCGCCTGTTTGAAAGATTTCAATGCGGTCCTCCAGACGACATCCTAGTTGGTTGGCCTCGGTATTAATAACGGTAAAAGTTTGCGCAGGGCTCGCAAATTTTCAGAAAAATATCAGTTTGGTTACGGCTATCAGAATGAACCAGCCGCGCTGGGTTTTACGTGACCAGAGAAGCTTTGTGACCAGAAAAGCAAGTTAATCTTATGAGTTTAATCAGTATCGCTTTTAAGAGTATTCGTCAAAGGGCGTTGGCTTCGACGTTGACGGCCTTCAGTGTGGCCCTTGGTACATCGCTGATGATCGCGGTTTTAATCGCCAATACGATTGTGACCCGAGCATTCGATCTTCAGGAATTCGGATACGATCTGGTGATCGGCCCCAAAGGAAGTGAACTCGAACTGGTTTTGAATACGGTCTACCGCATGGCTCCGCCGATCGAGAATCTCCCCTGGCGATATTACGAAGAAGTGAAGGCGGACAAGAACATTGCCGTCGCCATTCCTGTTGCTTTGGGGGATAGCAGTGAAATTGGCGGATTTCCGATTCTGGGGACTGTGGTTGAATACTTCTTCAACGAATACGCTCATGGCAAAAAATTTCAGATTGAAGGGGAGTGGCCCAGTCACAAGTGGGACGCCGTGATCGGTTCTCATGTTGCAAGAGTCAATGGCTGGAAAGTGGGCGATCCCTTCCACATGGTTCACGCCGGACAGGCCGATCACGTTCATAAGGAGGAATTCACTATTGTCGGCATCCTCAAACCGACCGGCACGCCCAATGATCGAACCGTGTTTGTGAACCTCAACGGATTTTTCGCGATCGATGGACATGAAAAGCCGATCGATGAAGCCATCGCCCGGGAAGCCGAATTTTTCGGTGAAACTCCCGAGCAGGTCAGACAGTTTCACGCCAGGGAACTGGCCCAGTATCAGAAAGAGGTCGAGGAATACGGTCATGCCCACACGTTGCCCATGTTGCAAAAAGAAGTGACATCCATTTTGGTCAAAATGAAATTCGACCCGAAAAACCCGACACTCTCGCAATCCCGTGCGATCGGTTTTTCAGCCAGGCTAAAAGAAGGTTTCAAAGCGCAGGCGGTCAACCCGATTCGTCCGATGCAACGGTTGATGGACAAACTGGTCGGAAACATTCGGATACTACTGATGTATTTGACCGGGTTGATTATCCTTGTTTCCGGTGTCGGAATTTTTGTCAGTATTTACAATTCGATGGCGGATCGCAAAAAGGAAATTGCGATTATGCGCGCCCTTGGGGCAGATCGCATGACTGTCTTTTCCATTATCCTTGCAGAATCAGTTGCTCTTTGTGTGATCGGAGGCCTGGCGGGCATTGTCATGGGGCATGGGTTGATCATGCTCGCCGGTCCAGTCATCACCGCAAGAAGCGGTTTGCTGATCGACCCGTTCATTTTCGATCCGCAGGAATTGATAATCATCCCGGCGATGATTATCCTCGCTTCGTTCGTCGGTTTTATTCCCGGATTGACCGCTTACCGAACCGATGTGGCAGAAAACCTCAGTTCGTAACAGCAGGCATTTCCGATCATCGTAACCTAAAGAATGGCTCCCATGAATGTAACGGTTGAGTACAAGACGCAGGTCAAGGTTGCTGCAGGTGTTGCCTCGGAGCAGGTCGAATTGTCGGAGCCTTCATCGCTCAAGACCGTTATTCATCAACTGGCGGAAAAGCATGGCGACCCGTTGAAGAATATTCTGCTCGACTCAAATGGCAATTTGCAGCCGGCAATTCTTCTGTTTCTTGGAGATAGACAGCTTCGCTGGGACGAAAGTGTAAAACTGGGCGATGGCGATACCTTGACGATCTTTACCCCCATCTCCGGAGGGTAATGAAGGCATTGATCGATTCAAACCGTGGTGAAGGACGGGGCTCCCGTGCTTCAGAGGCTTCTTCGACAACTTGCAAAGGAACATGAAAATGGCAGACTGGAAGCATTGGCACATTGAACGTAATGACAACGGTGTGGCTACGGTTTGGGTCGATGTACAACACCAGTCGCAAAATACATTTTCGGCCGCTGTCCTCGCCGAACTGTCGGAAGTGCTTGACGATTTGGAACAGGCAAATACCGACAAAGTGATTCTGTTTCGTTCCCGCAAGGAGAACAGTTTTTTTGCTGGAGCCGATGTCAAGGAATTCACCGGCATCGAAACAGCAAAACAGGCTGCTGAAGTTTCTGCCCAGGGCCAACAGATTTTTGCAAGAGTTGAAGCTTTGGCACCCATCACCGTAGCGATCATCCGCGGGGCATGTATGGGAGGCGGTCTGGAGTTCGCTTTGGCATGCAATTACCGCCTGGCAACCAATGCGGCTGCCACACGTATCGGTTTGCCGGAAACCCAACTCGGAATTCTACCTGCCTGGGGAGGAACCCAGCGCCTCCCCCAAATTGTCGGACTACTCCAGGCGATCGGAATGATTCTGCAGGCCCAGAAATTGAACGCAGATAAAGCCGCCCGCATCGGGTTGGTCGATCGTGTTTTGGAGGATGGGGAACTGGAAGTTGGAATCGGGAAAGCTGTCGATGAATTGCTCGCCAGCGGTTCATTGAAAAAACCGCCGAGGAAACGAACGTGGGCCAAGTGGTTTGTCGATCGAACAGCCATCGGGCGTTCGCTGGCAATTGGTGCGACCGAAAAGAAGATTGCCCCTCAACTCGGTCACTATCCGGCACTGGGAAAAGCATTACAGGCTATCCGGCTTTCATTCGTTGACCGGAAAAAAGGCTACGAATTTGAACGCGAAGCGCTGGGCGAATTGATGCTCTCTCCAACGTGCAGGAACCTGGTGAGCCTGTTTCTCAATCAGGAACGAGCCCGTAATCCGCAAACGTGGGAGGTTCCCGAATCAGTCCGCGAGAAAAAAATTGAAACAATCGCCATTCTGGGAGGCGGAACAATGGGAGCAGGTATCGCTCAGCTTGCTGCCAAGCGTGGTTTGAAAGTCATTCTGAAAGAAATCAATGATGACTGCCTGAACGCGGCCCGCTCACGGATTCAGAAATCAATGGATAAACTGTTGGCTCGGAAACGGATGAGCGAAGCGGATGTCCGTCGGCAGATGGACGCCATCGAATTCACAACCGAATGGTCACCCATTTCCCGCGCAGAGGTTGTTGTCGAAGCCGTCCCTGAAACAATGGAATTGAAAAAAACAGTCTTTCGTGAACTGTCGAAACAGTGTGCCGCCGAGACGGTTCTGGCGAGCAATACGTCTGCCCTGTCGGTCAGTGAAATCGCGGACGTTGTCGAAAATCCACAGCGGATGGCCGGACTGCATTTTTTCAATCCGGTGCACAGCATGGATTTGATTGAAGTGGTGCAGGCGAAACAGAGTTCTTCGGAAACGATGGGAAAGCTCGTCATGCTCTCCCGGCAGTTGGGAAAAACGCCG
>JALTOP010000292.1:13009-15024 GCA_027000105.1 Planctomycetaceae bacterium
TCGTGAAGGATTCGCCCGGCTTTGTCGTCAATCGGGTTTTGATGCCCTATCTCGATGAAGCCGTTCTGGTGGCTGTTGAACTGACCGCTCGAGGGCAGGATTTGAGTCAGATTGATCGGGAACTGAAAAAGTTCGGCATGCCGATGGGACCGCTGGAATTGTACGACCAGATTGGAATCGATGTCGCAGCCCATGTCGCCGGATCGATGTCGGTTGTCTTTGGTGAGGATTCGGTCACTTCAAAAATTCTGCAACGAATGACTGAACAGGGACAATTGGGGCGGAAGTCGGAATCCGGTTTCTATCACTATGAAAAATCAAGACGTGCCGGACTGACCGACCTGAAACCATTTCTTGCGGACATCGAACTCGACCTGCCGCAGGCTCCCTCAACACCTCTGGATGAAATGATGACGCCGATTCAACAACGCCTCATTCTGGCGATGATCAACGAGGCTGGACGCTGTCTGGATGAAAGCGTGGTTCCGCAGGCGTGGATGGTTGATCTGGCGATGGTTCTCGGAACCGGGTTCGCTCCGTTTTTGGGCGGGCCGCTCAGCTATGCCAAACAGTTCGCCCAGGACGATTTGCTGCGGACACTCGAACAGTTGGCCGCAGTGTATGGCAAACGCTATCAGCCCGCTGAAGCGCTGAAATCCCTGTAGCACCGTCACCTGCGGTTCTGCTGTCTGTGGTTCTGTCGCCTACAATTCTGCTCTTTGTGGTTCGATTGTCTGCCGTTCTGTGCCGGACGCGTCGGAAAAAAACCGATCAGGCAGCTGCCGGTACGTCTGTTGAACCGTCGGAATCGTCCAGAGCAACGTAACGATTGACGATTTCCCAGAGCGAATCGGCTATCTGGTTGGAATCGCCATCAAGAGCTTCGCACAGTTGTTGCAGTTCATTGTTGATTTGCATGGCACTGGGCGCGAAACCGGAACCGAGAATGATTTTCTCATGAATTTTCTTTGCGCTTTGCTCATGAGAGTAGAACAGTTCCTCGTACATTTTTTCGCCCGGTCGAAGTCCGGTGAATTGAATATCGATATCATCAGGGTATTTCAGTCCGGAGAGTGTAATCATGTCCTTCGCCAGATCGACAATCTTGACCGGCTCTCCCATTTCGAGAATCAGGACATTGCCCGATTGTCCGACTGCAGCGGCTTGCAGCACCAGTTGGGATGCCTCGGGGATCGTCATGAAGTAGCGAACCATTTTCTCGTCGGTTACGGTAATCGGCCCCCCCGCTTCAATCTGTTTGCGGAACGTGGGGACAACGCTACCGACTGAATTCAGAACATTTCCAAAACGGACGGTAATAAATTTCGTGCTGGAAGTTTGAGCCATCGCCTGCAGATATTTTTCCGCCATCAGTTTCGTCGCTCCCATCACGCTGGAGGGGCGAACAGCTTTGTCTGTCGAAATCAGGACGAAGCGCTCGACGTGATGACGGTGTGCGGCATCGACAACCTGTTTCGTCCCAATAATGTTGTTACGTATGGCCGCGTATGGGTTATCCTGCATCAGCGGGACATGTTTATAGGCAGCCGCATGGAACACCATTTGAGGGGAATGTTTTTTGAAAACAGCTTCCAGCGCATCGCTGTCCAAAATACTGGCTGTGATATACACGATCTGCGTTTCCGGATGATCCTGTTTGACAAATTCCTGCTCCAACTGGAACACACCAAACTCGGAATGATCGAACACAATCAGCTTTTCCGGACGGAAATTCAACACCTGCCTGCACAATTCACTGCCAATGCTTCCTGCTCCTCCGGTAACAAGAACCGTTTTGCCGCAAATCGAGTCGCATATCTCTTCCATTCCCAATTTTGCGGGAGGCCGACGCAGAAGATCGTCAATATCGAGATCCCGCACCGCCAATCGAAATCGCCCTTTCACGATCTCTGCGACAGTTGGAATCTTGTGAACCTCAATATTGGATTCCTGACATTGTTGCAGTAACTTTCTGACAACCTTGCCGGTTGTGGTGGTGGGAACAAGTATATGTT
>JALTOP010000293.1 GCA_027000105.1 Planctomycetaceae bacterium
TCCGGCTGATTTTGTCAAATCTTCCGCATAGCCAGTCAGTCGGGCGTACAACCGCTGTGTGTTTGCTTCGACAATCGGAGCGGGCCGGTTGTAGGCAAATGAAAAAATCGCTCCGGCGGTATAACGCCCAATCCCCGGCAACATCTGTAATTCGTCAAGGTCTTGCGGGAATTCACCGTTGTACTGCTCTGCGATGATACAAGCTGTCTTGAAGATATTTCTTGCGCGGGAATAGTATCCCAGACCTTCCCATTGCCGAAGCACTTCACTTTCGCTTGCACGGGCCAGGGAAATCACGTCCGGAAAGCGATTCAGAAATCGCTCGAAATAGGGCATCACGGTTGCAACCGTTGTTTGTTGCAGCATGATTTCGCTGAGCCAGATGCGATACGGATCACGCATCGCTCGCCAGGGGAGTTCCCGTTTATGCCGCGCATACCAGGCACGCAATTTCTTTCGAAACTCGCGAATATCGGAGGGAGTGCAAAACAGATTTTCCTCCATGATCGACTGGCATCCCTGATCGGCTGACATCTTTGCGGATTACGCGATCAAATCCCGCAGTTGTTTGAGATATCCCGGAATCGCCTCTTTGGGATTTTCCGAGGCTTCATATTCCAGAACGATATAGCCGCGGTAGTTCGCTTTTTTCAGAATTTGCACCACCCGTTTCAAATCGGCAGGCACTTTTTTGCCCGCCTGCATCATTTCCACTTTGATCTGTGCATTGATCGCCAACGGTGCAATCTGTTCCAAATCTCTGTAAGGATCGTCCGTGTAGAAATTGCCGGAATCGAAGTTGATGCCGAAATTGGGCATCGGTTTGACAGCATCGACAATTTGCAATAACTGTTTGGGAGTTGCCGTGATCCCACCATGATTTTCAAGTGCCAGGCAAACCCCTTTGGAGGCCGCGTATTCGAGCGATTCATTGATCCCGGCCGAACAGAGTTCAACGGCTTCTTCAAAACTTTGATTCTTCTTCTGTCTGCCAGCAAAAATACGAATGACCGGCGCGCCCATCTCTGCAGCGTAATCGATCCATTGACGGGTCAGTTTCAGTTGATTCTGGCGTTCTTCTCCTTCGGGATGACAGAAATCATTCCCGATCGCGGTTCCAGAAATATCGAGACCGAGCAGAAACGTTTTTATCTTCAGTTCGGCAAGGTATTCCGGCGTTATTTTTTTCGGGAAGTAGTAACTGGTCAACTCGCAACCATCGAGATTCATTTCCGCACAGAAATCAACAAAGTCGAGCAGCGTCATCGACGGATTCGATTTGCGTGGCTTGGCCCAGTTGAAAGGCAACATTCGATGAAACGAATACGCCGCCAGGGACAACTTCATGTGGGAGGAACTGTTTCGCGGAGACCGCTCTTTCGCCGAAACGGAACGACTTCCCATTATTCCCAGTCCAGCCAACGAAGCGACTCCTGCAAACCTCATCCAATCTCGACGTTGCATCACGTTACTTCCTTTCCACTTCAAGAACCCCAGCGCCCTCAATGATCGGCTTCCATTTCGCCATTGAAAATCCCAGCCGGAAAATATCAACTGCAAAACTTTGGGAAGCCAATAAAAAAATTCAGCAACCAGTACTGTTAAACAAAAACCTGTCAAAGCAGACTCTCATAAAACGAAAACCCTGACAACAGGCTGCATTCGAAGATGACAGTAACAGGGCAGATAAACTTGCCGCTTCAATCAGTAAACGCCCACCGTTGTTGTTTTCGCGTAAACATGATAGGGGCGGACACTGGAAACGCCATCCCACGGATACTTTTCGTGAGGTGGTTCCCGTTCCCCTTCGTCACGCTCCAAAAAACCGGGAATGAACAGTTCATCGGTCAGCGTGTATAATTTGACACGGCCGGTACCACCGTAATCGACCACTTTTGTGTGATCATCAAAATCAACCACCTCGACGATAGCCCGAGGCTGCGGTGCGTAATAGGTGATTTTGAAATTGTCTTCCGGAACAAACGGTTTACCACAGGCCAGTCCCATCAATGTATTCCCGTATGTGGGAGTGATATAGACATCCGGGCCGAGTAACTCTTCCCGGGCAAAACGGTACCACTGCTGGGTAAATTCCGTCCCGCCACAAAAAATTCCCTTGATCCCTGCTTCTGCGATACTGCTATCTTCATCCATTAAACGCAGCGCCAGGGCTTCGAGCAGTTTGGGCGTTGTAAACATGCACTGGATTTCGTGACCGGCTGAAAGAATCGTCATCGCCTGATCAATCACATGGGCACTGTATTGTTTGGCCCCTTCAATGTCTCCTTTTTTGATCAATTTGACGACCCAACGAGGATCCAGATCGACACAGAAACAGATACCGCCCCGCGTTTGACAAAGGTGCTCCACAGCCAAACGGAGGCGACGTGGCCCCGAAGGCCCGAGCATCAGCCAGTTTGCCCCGCGCGGGAATGATTCATCGGGCAATGTTTCACTGAACATCTCGTAATCGATCCGAAAATCATCGACGACACAGCGGCTTTTCGGAATTCCGGTTGTGCCCCCCGTTTCAAAAACATAGGTCGGTTTATCCCACCATTTCTGAGGCAGAAAACGCCTGACCGGCCCTCCTCGCAGCCAGTCGTCTTCGAACAGGGGGAACTTTTTCAGATCATCGAAACAGTTGATATCTTTCAGCGGGTCAAAATCGTACTCTTTCGCCTTTTCGATCCAGAACGGTGCCCCCTGCTCCGGATGAAAGTGAAGTTGTACAACCCTAACAGTCTGACGATCCAACTCCTGCTTGGCAGCTGCGCAGGAGTCTTGTAATTCGGGTGAAACAGAGTTGTCAGTCACGGTAGTATCCTGTTTGTAATGCTGTCGACTATTTTCTTCACGTCTTATTCACTTCGCGTCTTGCGCAATCTCCCTGTTTTCTTACCGCTGTAACGCGGCCAGCAGGCTGAAACGGCCACGCCGGGCTGTTCAACAGGCAGGGAACATCCTGCCTCGATTCTATGCGGAGAAGCGAAGTTTTCAAATGAACATGCATCATTCACGCGACAATTACGTCTGATTTTTTATAAAACGGAGGATCTCAACTGCTGGACAGGCGGTTTCATATTGCCTCGTTTGCGACCAATGCGATACAACACCGTGGTGGTTTGTCCGAACTGATCGACGCAACCGGTGTCGAATTATCGGGAAGACCTGCCAGTAACAAAGAGATTCGAGTTAGATTCGCTGTTACGTTAGATTTGCCGTTAGTAGTACAGGATTGATACAGGCATGGAAGCCAGAAAGCAGTTATCGAAACAGAAGCAGGAGCCTCTGTTTTTCGAAGCCCAGCACTTTTGTAAAAACGTATTCGGACGCTGTCTGTCCTGGTTGACTGAATCGACAGGTCTGGTTTCGCTTTTGCAAGGAGGGCTGATTGCAGCAATAGCCCTGTATTGGATCAATCTGTTTGTCGTTACGTGGGGGGAGTCGCAGTTCAACATCATCTCGCTGATCGGCGGAGTGCTGTTAGCCGCATTTTTCCGACGTTCCCTGTTGAAACGGATCGCTCCGGAGTTCTGTTCCGTTTTTCTGTTCGCAGCGACATCAACATCTCTCTTCTGGTGGGAGAACTGGGATTTTCTGATTGCAAGGCTGTTTCAATATCATACCGTTTGGGGGGCAGGCGTTGCTGTTCTGCTCAATGGGCTGCTGCTCGGTCTCCTTATCATTGCGATCCGTATCTGTTCGCAATCTGCCGTTCTTTTTTCCCGGGAAGAAGAATTGTGCAAACAGAAAAAATGTGTTGGTACGGATGAGCAGATTCCCTCAACCATCTTTTTGGGGGCAGCACTGGGGCTTTGGTTATTGACAGGGTATCTCACCGTTCTTTTCCCCATCTATCAAACTACTGCCATTTGTAGTGGAATCCTGCTGTTCCTGTTCATTATCCATCTGACACCGCTGCGCTGTTTACTTGCCGAGCGCCTTCCTTCATCGCTTGTCATCGAAGCAGAGACAAACGGATCGGTTCGCGACAAGAAGAAGGTTGCCCCGTCTCCCGTTTTCCTCGGGGTACTTTCAATCTGTGCGGGTTGGATGATTCCTGCGACATACCGGTTCGCCTCTCAATTACAACCAGGAACGACCCTGCTTTTTTATGGCGTTGTCGCCGCGGTACTGGTTGGGCTGGCCTGTTCGCGATAAAAAAGTAAAAAAATGAAGGGGCTCCATCTGGC
>JALTOP010000294.1 GCA_027000105.1 Planctomycetaceae bacterium
CGGTAGCACAAACGGCTCAGCAACACAGACTATCTGGAATTTCCTGTTTGCCTGTATTTCCCGTCATCTTGCGCTGCCTTCCTCTCGTCGGACGTAGGCAATAAAAACGTACGAAAAAATGCAGCAAGAATCGTAGACAAAAAAGCCACAGCAATAAAGAGACGGTCAAAAAACGAGTGATACGTTGATAAGTAAGTGATACCATAATAAAGGGATAAAGGAATCGATCGTGGCGTCGGTTTTTGAGGATCGTCTTTACTGAAGCGGTCTGTATCAGTGCACCTATTTTCCAGGGAAAGACAGAGTTCGATGGATTCTTCTGATTGGCAACGACATCAGGCGGAGCAGATCTGGCGAGCCGGGGTCAACGCTGTCGATCCTCGAAAACTGGTACAGGATTCCATTTCATTCACAGAAACGGATCTGATCATCTCCGGTCATCAATTTCCGCTTTCAAAACTCGGACGCATTCTCGTGGTGGGAGCGGGAAAGGCCGGGGCAACCATGGCCGCCGGGTTTGAGGCAGCGATGCCTGAACAGATTTTGAACGAAAAAGTGAGCGGTTGGGTCAACATTCCGGCCGACTGCAACCGCCCGCTGAAAAAAATCCATCTGCATCCTGCCAGGCCGCCGGGAGTGAATGAACCGACCCGTGAAGCGGTTCAGGGAACCAGGGAAATACTCAGACTTGTTTCTTCACTTGCACCGAACGACCTGTGTGTCGTTCTCATTTCAGGCGGAGGGAGTGCACTACTCCCTGCACCGGTTCCCGAAATCACGCTCGAAGATAAAATCGAGATCACACGAAAACTTTCTCAGGCAGGTGCAACCATCGAGGAACTGAACACCGTACGCAGTTCACTTTCGTTGGTCAAAGCTGGCGGTCTGCTTCGCGCCTGCCAATCCCAAAGGATGATCACTCTGATTATTTCCGACGTCATCGGCGATCCCCTCGAGATTATCGCCTCAGGCCCGACGATCCTCAGCGGAAACAGAATCGATCAGGCCAGAAACATTCTGATGCAATATCTTCGCGGGCAGATTCCCTCCCGGGTTCGTGACTATCTTGAAAAACAGAAGCAGAAACCGACGGAATCAGCCTGCGGGGAGGACATCCACAATCTTGCAGATGTCGAGCACATCATTCTTGGAAACAATGCAACCGCGGTACAGGCAGCTTCCGTCCGGGCAAGCGAACTCGGCTATCAGGTTTTCTCTCTCGGTTCCGATAACACAGGAACGGCCAGGGAAACAGGAATCGGGCTCGTCGAAAAAATGAAGGAATTCATCCGGCAAGATGAGACAGGAAATTCTATCTGCCTGATTGGTGGTGGGGAAAGCACCGTCTCCATCGATCCTCGAATCAAGCCCGGTAAAGGGGGAAGAAATCAGGAAGTCGCATTAGCCGCGTTGAACGAAATGGCTGGGGGGACTGCAGCGGAGATCCTGCTACTGGCAGCCGGAACCGATGGCGAAGACGGGCCGACCGATGCAGCTGGGGCCTTCGCAGATGAAGAAACGCTGAAAAGAGCCCGCCAACTGAAACTCGATCCCCAGGATTATCTTCAGCGTCACGATTCCTACCATTTTTTTCAACAGTGCGATTCACTTCTGATCACCGGCCCCACAGGAACGAATGTCATGGATCTGGCTGTTGTCCTGAAGAAACAGGGAGCCGTGAGAAATCTGTCCGAATCGAACGTGATCTCAAACAGATGACAAATGTGGCTGCTGTTATTCGTCTGTTATTCGCCTGTTTCACATTCGTCGTTTGCTGTCAGGTTCATTGTCTGGGAAGTACCGGTTTTCAATCGAACAACCATCATGTTCGCCCGAATCAATTCGACTGCGGAGATGGCACTTAAAAACAGAGTGATCACCCCGTACCCCGTATAGGACTGGCTTCCCCACAACGGAGCAGTCAATAAAACAGCGGAAGCAACACCACCAGTGACCACCAGAACACCGTTCATCAAAACTTTCATTCGCAGCTTCTTCCAGGTGTAGGTGCATAACGCACTGCGAGCGGTCTGGTTCGCGACATCCCGCAGTGATGCAATTTCCTGGGCGACCGATTCCTTGTCCACCTTGGCAATCGGTTCTCTCGGTTCCGCAGGAACGGTCTCCTCTTCCGTTTCCTCGGTAATAGTCTCGGTGATAACCGACGTTTGTTGCGCCGGCTCATCAACTTTTCCCGGGGCAGATTTTTCCTTGACAGACCTGGAAGAAAGATCAAGTTCGCAGTAGTCCTGTTTGCCACTGGTGCGTTCGAAAAGAGCTTTCATGTATGCAGAGATCGAATCCGGGTCTTCGATATCCACTACCGGAACCTCACTACTGTCGGAAGTATCCTGTTGCATGTCGGAAGTATCTTGTGCAGCCTCTTCAGCTTGTACAGACAGTTCGGACACCGATTCCCCGGAAAGTGATTCCGTTTCGTCCTCATCTGAATTCTGCACTTCTTCGACGTCTGAAGACTCAACATCCCGGGAAGGTTCCACCGATTCGTTTTCCGAAGATTCTTCGACCACCTCATTCATTGGTTGGACGGGATCCATTTGTTGGTCGGACTCGTCCTCCGGTTCTGTTTGATCCAGTCCGAACATCTTCGCCAATTCACTACGCAATTCGAGAACGCTCTCTTGTGTCGCATCCTCAGGCTCTGTGTCACCGCAATCAATCCCGTCATCACACGATTCAACCCCGGAAGGCTCAACGTCCGTTTCGTCTGTATTGGACAAGACGGGTAAGACCTCCGTTTCCTCTGCTCTCTCGTCCAAACCGACACACTCGGCTGTTTCTTCAATCGTGTCGGAGTCCTCAGGAGAACCGATTCCGTTCAACATGCTGCCCAGTTCGCCAAAATCGAGATCGAGAGTTTGCTGATTGTCTGATTCACCCTCTTCTTGCGAAGGTTCGACCAATGATTCGGCCAAAGGTTCCACTTTTTCGGAAAATCCGTCCTGTTCCTCTTCAACCTCCGTTTCCCCATCAGAGCAGATTGCTTCTTCTGCGGCAGAATCCAATTCCGGAACGACGTCTTCAATCGTCTGTTCGCAATCGATTTCCTCGTTTCCCAATTCTTCCGGAGCTTGTGCGGAAGAAATCTGTTCCGATTGATGCCGATCAAGAATTTCACTTTCAATCGCCTCTTCCTGCGAAGACGCAGCGTACTTTTCTTCTTCCTGCTCAAGCCCGGCTTCCTGCACGATTCCGGCTTTCTGATCGACTACGGCTTTCTGTTCGACGCTGGCGGACTCTGGTTCCGCAGCTTCCAACTGCTGCTTCAAACTTTGTCTTTCCTGTTCAACTTCCTCCCGAAGCGCCTGGATATCTTTTCGAGCTTGCGTGAAGGCCTCTTTTTCCGCTTCGAGTTCTTCCCGGGCAGCCTCAATCTTTTCCAACTCAGCCGCATTTTTTAATTTCTGTTCCTGTAAATCGGCCTGCTGTTCCTGTAGCTGATTCAGCTCGTGTTGAAGCGATGCCGTTTCAGCATTTTTTTGCTCAATTGTTGCCTGCAAGGATTCCAGTTCGGAAATCTCCTGTTCGTGGGCGAGTTTCAGTTCTTCAATCGCCGCTTCTTTCTCTTTCTCAAACCGCTCAATAACAGCGTCCAGTTCCTGCTGCTGTTCCCGAGCGGATTCAGCGGCCTGTTCAAGCTGCTGCTGGAGTTGTTCCGTTTTCTCTTTTTCCTGCTGAAACCGTTCCTCCAACGCCTGGATTTCCTGTTGAATCTCTGCCGTCCTGTCTTGCAGAGTTGTTATCTGCTCATCCCGTTCACATATTTGTGCCTGGGCAGCCGCCATTTCGTCACGGAGTTCCTGCACCTGCAGTTCGAGTTCTTCACGATCTTCCCGGCTTTTCTGCAGTTCAGATTCAAGTTCTTCCCGCTCCTGCTCCCACGCCTTCTTTTCCTGCTGGAATTGCCGTTCCAGAACAGAGACCTGCTCGGCGTTCAAACGATTCGTGGTCTCAACCAGCTTTTCCTCAATCGACTTCAACTGTTGTTCGAAATCTTTCTGCTCTGCCAGATATTTCTGCTCACGCGCTTGCCATTCTTTTTCCTTCTCTTTTGCGGCAGCGAGTGTCTCCTGCAACTCCCGCTCACGCGCGGTCAATTGAGCGATGCGTGTTTCAAACTGACCCGTCAACTGCGCAATCTCACCCTGTTTTTCAGACAATGCCAGTTC
>JALTOP010000295.1:0-4735 GCA_027000105.1 Planctomycetaceae bacterium
GTTCGGAACCAACTCTGCAATCATGCCAATCATGCCCCGTTTTCAAAACAACAGATCGGGGGAAACAGGAAGTCAATCCGCTCAACTCATTTATGAAACAGACGGACAGGCGGAATCGGAACATATGCACATTGTTCCCGATTTATTTTCATCATTCCTGCCAATTTTGAAAAATTGATGTCCCCTGCTCCCCCGTGTTTCCGCTTGGCGGGGTGGACGCCTCTCTCAAACTCGGGAAAACATCGGTAAACACCGAGAAGTGTAAACGTTTTTTATTGATGATTCACTCCCGATCACGTTGAATGTTATGATGAATCCCGATCTGTGATTGCAGTTTTCCGGGCAAATGAGGTAGAAGGAGTGTTTCCGCCAGTTAGGGTTTTGACGGCAGCGCATGTTTAGCAGCACTCATTACCCAGCACGGCTGGTCTGTTCTGACCGCCGTAACCAAAATGAGATTTTCAAAAATTTTTTGCAACGCTCGTAAACTTTAACCGTTAGTCGTACAGAATAGCTTCTGGAATTGATGACCAGTTCCCATTCAAATGTATCCAGGCCGGAGCAGTTGATTCAACGGTATCTATTGCCGTTGATTGCGTTGGCGTATTTGCTTTCGGCAATTCAGCCGGAGTTGGGAATCTGGTTGCGAACCCATCAACTTCTCGGTTACGGGAAAAGCCCGTTGGGCGAAATAACATCAGTGCACCTGTTGCTCGCCGGGCTACTGCTCAATACGGGTCTTGCTGTTCCACTGAAAGAATTGATCTGGCTGGGACGACACCCCAAAATGGTACTGTTGGGGCTCTCGATCCGGCTGACGGCCTGTGGGTTGATCATGTTGCTGCTTCTGGCTGGCGGCTCTCTTTTGACCGGCCTGTTCTGGAATGCGATGCTGCTCGGCCTGATTCTGGTGATGGTGATGCCGGTTGCCAATTCTTCTGCGGGATGGTCACACCATTCCGACGCCAATGTCGGTTTGAGCATTTCCCTGATCCTTGTCAGCGTGATTCTCAGCCCATTATTGGTTCCCGGTTTACTGCAACTGGCGGGGAATCTGACTCAGGAAAACGCCTCCATCAGTTATTCGTCGCTAGCCGAAAGTTATGCAGGGTCGTTTGTGATGCTCTGGGTGATTCTGCCTGCTATCGCCGGTATCATCTGCCGGGCGGCATTTCTACAAGATCGCTATTTCCGGTACAAAGCCGTGATCAAGGCGGCAACCTGTCTCTGTCTGCTTCTTCTGAATTACGCCAATGGTGCGGTATCACTTCCGCAGATTTTTCATCATGGAGCGGGTTTTGTCGTCGGCGTTGCTGCCCTCTGTACGATTCTGCTTTGCATTTCGCTTTTTCTTGCCGCGTGGATGGTCTCCCGGTTGTGCAGACTCTCCCAACGCGATCAGTTGGCCGTGATGTATTCAACCGCGATGAGCAACACCGGTGTCGCTTTGGTGTTGGCCACCTCCGTTTTACCTCATCATACGACAACACACATAACAATAATTTTTTATACGCTCATCCAACATATCATCGCAGGCATCGTTGATGAGCTTTCGATTCATTCAGCCTGTTCGCTGGAATGTGGCAGAGAGGAAGATATTTCTTCGACAATAACAAGCCAGCCGATATCAAAATCATTTCCCGAACGTCCCACAACACAGACCGGCTCACAGGCAGCGGTCACCAGAGAAAATTCGGTCGTATCAAAGGGATCGTGAACCTGGTGCAACAACAGGACATCACTGCTCGAAGCAGCAAAACCTTTCCGATAAATCTGCTTCACACGCTTTGTTCGATACTGTTCTATCTCTTTCAACATGGTCTCAGGAAGTCTGGGCAGGGCGTCGATAGGCGGGCTTTGAGATGCCAACAGCTTCTTCAATTTGGGATGCTGAAGGATGAGCCCAAACTGGGACTTTCCCGGAAGACGATCCCCTCGACGAAGATCGACAAGAATCGATCTCTGCTGGTATGAAGCCGATTCCTTTTCGTCTTGCAGAACAGCGAACTGGCCCAACTCGACGGAATAGCCGAGAATGCCCAGAAATTTTCGCTGCCCCTTATCCTTTTCATTTTCCGACCAGATGGGAATCGAAAACGCGACTTTCAAATCAGCCGTGTTACTACTTTGATAGACGGCGGAAAGATGGATGTCACTGATATGCTTTGTACTGTGATTTTCTCCGGGTTCCAGATCATAACCGAAGCCGGTGAAGTAATCCCGGTGAGAGTAATTTTCGCCAATGCTTTTGAAGGCGATTTTTTTCTCTGGCTGTTTGTAATAGGGATACCTCGCGATTTGAACCCCTTTTGAATTGCAGACAAACCAGCTGGCAGCGTGCGTGGCCTGGTCATGTTTGTCCGCTTTTTCAGCGAGCCACTTCTGAAGGTCACTTTCCGCGGAGATCTGGTTCTGCAGGATCCCCTTTCGGAGCGACTCGGCGTTCGATTCAATTTCAAGAATGCGCCAGGCATCGTTCACTTTCAAAGCCATTGAAGTTGCTGCAGAGCGGGCTGCCAATTGCAACGAACGATCCTGCATCAGGTGCGCCTGTTCCCTGGCCCGAATTTCTTTCAGAGCCAAATTTCTCATTACCAGAGCCGAGGCGAATGAAATGAGAAGAATCGCCATCGCACTAACCATCAGCACCTGCGAAACTCCACGATGGCGGCGCATCAGGCGGGCCAAACGTCTGGAAAATGGTTCCGGATAGGCCGTTACCTGCTCATCAGCAAGATACCGTTCCAGATCGCGGGCCAATTCAGCTGCGTTCTCGTAGCGATCCTCGGGGCTGAGTGACATCGCTTTCAAACAGATTGCCTCGAGAGCTTTGGAAATCCAGGGGCACAGGTTTGTCGGCTTGCGAAACTTTCCCCGGATGACCATCTCGCGAATTTTAGGCAGGGATTGATCCGGCGAAAAAGCGGGTTGTCCCGTAATAAGACGGTACAGGGTAACTCCCAGGCAGTAGATATCCGATTTGGGATCAAGATCCTCAGACTGCGCATGTTGTTCGGGACTCATATAAATGGGAGTCCCACCAGTCGAGACGCTCGGTTTACTGTCACCGGTATCCGATAAGGGCCTGAGGGATTCTTCGCCGACAACCTTGGCCTTCCCGGCACTGCCAATGTATTTGGCACATCCCCAATCCAGCACTACCGTTTCACCATACCTGCCGAGCATGATATTACCCGGTTTGATATCGCAATTCAGAATACCCCGGCTGTGCGCATACTCGATTGTATGGCAGACACTGATAAAGGAAGAAAGAAGCTGACGGAATTCCAGCGATTGCTCTCCAGTAGGTGGATCCTTTTTCAAGTTGGAATGAAATTGCTCGATGCGCTGCTGAAGCGTCCGCCCCTCGACCATTCTCATCGCATAAAAAGGAACTCCATTTTCGGTGACTCCGTAGCCGTGAACAGGAGCCACACCAGGGTGATCGAGCCTGCTCGTAATTTCCGCTTCAACCCGAAAACGCTGCACATCAAGTGGATTGTGCCTGCGACGTTCCCGAATGAATTTGACCGCCACATCTCTGTGGAGCTTCATATCAAAACCGCGAAAAACAATCCCCAAACCACCATGAGCATGGTAGGTGAGTTGCTCGATATCCGATTTCCAATTGATTTTCTCACTGGGGGGCGGCTCGATTTTTCTCCTCGATTTCGATGACCCGAAACTGTTCTCTGCCCTGCCTAAATTGCCTTCTGCCCGGGCAATCAATTTGGTCTTGGTCACAAACTCTTCGAGGAGATGTGGATAATCCTTGCAGATAATTTCCGGAACCGGATCAGAGCCCCGATCAATGGCGTCTTCCCAATCGTCCAGAAGCAACTCGAGTGTTTCTTCGTTGCTCAAAGGCGGATCATTTTGATTTGTATCAGCCATGATTCATTGTAAACCCGAAAGCCAACGCCCTATTCCCGATTTGATGCCAGATTGATGTCAGATATTTTGTCCGCTTCCCGTGCCAGGTCATCAATCGCAAGTCACCAATCTGATCTCAAACAGTGATCTCAGAAATCTCGAACAATTGCCCCTTGTGCTCCCGCTGCGTTCTTTCCGATACGTCCTGATGTGACAACAACGTAGAGTTGGCCATCAGAACCAGCCACAAACCTTCGCGGCAGAAAACAGCGGGCAAAACCCCACTCCTGAAATCAGGAAATCAAATACCGGAAACGATCTTGAGCAACAGACGGCTCACCGAAACCAATGATAGAATGGAACCGATCCGAGAATCAATGCTGGAAAGCTGTCCCGTTGTGCTGTCCTGTTCCAGTAAAATCGGTTACGGTAGCACCGGTTACGTGGTCAACTCTGATCCGAACACGGATTCTCCGCTTACAGATCGGGACCGTCGTTGCCCAGTTTTTCCGCAAGACGGATTTTCGCTTCACGCCAGCGGCGTTTAACCTGCCGAACGCTTAAACCGATTAACTTGGCCGCTTCCTCCTGCGATAACTCATGATACCAGAGTAAATCGAACATTTCCCTGCTTTCTTCCGGAAGGGATTCAATGACCTTGTGCATCTCGGTCCATTCCGCAATTTTGCGGGGGTTATTTGTCATCTCACCTGCATCGAGAGGGGAAGCGACAAAACTGTCGTTGGGAGATTGGGCCGGCATCGTCGCATGATTCGCACCGGCTCCCAGAGGCCCGGAATAGTGTCGTGCCAAATCAAGTAACGTTTCCCGAATTTTTTTGTCTGCCTGGCGAAAATAATGT
>JALTOP010000295.1:4745-7135 GCA_027000105.1 Planctomycetaceae bacterium
GGGCATCGTTCAGTTCCACATCGTACAAGGCTTCATACAGTTTCAATGAGGCATTCTGACAGATGTCTTCTGTCTGTTCCCAACGACCAACCCCCGGGTAAGACTCCTTGATGCGATGCGTGAGACGAAGCAGACGATCGCAAGTCATGTTGAGCAACTCTCCCCGCGCCAGGGTATCTCCTGTCTTTATCCGACGAATGCATTCCTCAAGACGCAACGTGCCGGTTGATTCATCAGACATCAAACACCTCTTGTCATTTTTGTCAATTGATCGCGTTTTCAAGATTTCGCTTCGATTTCGCACGCAGGAACACTACCAGAAAATGCACGCCGCCAATTTGTCGCGGCAGTCAATCGTTCCCGTGTTTTTCCCCTTATTTTTGGGCGAATCTGCCCCAACGACATGCAATACCAGTATTCAAAGGAATCAGGAGAATTACCAGCCTGAATCGGATTTTTTAAGCAACTTTGCCAACAGGAGCGAGGTCTTGAATGGAAACGAGAGGGATGCCGGGGAATCCATTCAAACCTCTCCTTCCAACTTGCCTATCTAGACCAAAGCGTTTGGATCAGAGGCGATACTGATGATTATAGCCTTTCGGAGGGCTGGAATTGAAACAGCGACGATCGAATAACGGGAAACCCGTTGTTTTTACAATTTGTGGGTTGGCAACAGAGCCTTTTGCGAGTATAGTTCCGCCATGTTCGGCGAATAATCAGAAAAATGCCGAGCTGAAACGGTTAAACCAAGCGAGTAACACTGTGCATGTCATGTGGAGAGTGTTTTTAACCGAATAGAGCCCCCTGAGCGGTTTCAACCCTCGTCTCTATTGAAACGGTGTCCGGGAAGTTGCTGGACATCCTGCTGCCTACCATCGGTTGTGTGATCTTCCCTGGAAAGCCGCTCGCGTTGTTGTGAACGCACTGAATTCTGTGACTTTCTTGTTTGTCCAGATTTCCTGAAGATCCACTTTCTATAAGTGGTCTTTGTATTCGGCGGTCCCAAACAGACCAGACGTGCTGTGCTATCGAAGTGATTGGCATCATCAGAACGAATACTGACCGGGATCGCGATACGTTTCGCCAAGTCCCTCACAATATATTGATGCAATCTTCTTTTGCATCTACATAAAAAAATGGCCCCGGCTTGTCGATAAAACAGACCCACAATCCGGCGGCACTCGAACAACAAAGTCAGGTATCCTTTTGAAAACATTTGAAGAACTAGAGTTGATCCAACCGGTCCAGCGTGCATTGGTGGATGAGCAGTATTCCATTCCCACTCCTATCCAGGCGAAAACGATCCCGGCGGCCCTGGAAGGAAGCGACATTCTGGGGTGCGCACAAACCGGAACAGGCAAGACCGCTGCGTTTGCCCTGCCTATCCTGAACCGGCTTGGAAAACGAACGGCCAAGGCGATACCGAATCGCCCATTCGTGTTGGCGTTGGCACCAACACGAGAATTGGCCATTCAAATCGCAGAGAGTTTCAACACGTATGGCAAACATTTGAAATTGCGACACGCATTGGTTTATGGTGGCGTCAGTCAAGTGAACCAGGTTCGTGCGATGAAAAGAGGAGCCCATATTCTGGTGGCAACACCGGGACGACTGCTCGATTTGATGAATCAGGGACATATCGATTTGAGCCAGTTGCAGATGTTCGTTCTGGATGAAGCCGATCAGATGCTCGACATGGGATTTCTGCCGGATCTCAAAAGGATCATCAAACAACTGCCCCGCCAGCGACAATCGCTTTTCTTCTCGGCAACACTGTCACCTGTGATTACCGAACTGTCACACCAGTTGCTAAGCACTCCCGTTAGTGTGAATGTGACACCCAAAACAAGCAGCGTTAAAAAAATTGATCAACGGCTTGTTTATGTCGAGCGAAGTGGCAAGCAGAAACTGCTCAAGAAAATTCTTCGCGGAGAAAAAGTAGAACGGGCATTGGTTTTCACCAAAACGAAACGAATGGCCAATCAACTTTCCCTGCAACTGGTACAAAGTGGAATCAGAGCGACCGCCATTCACGGAAATAAATCGCAAGGAGCCCGTCAGCGGGCCCTCGAAGCATTCAGACGTAAACAGGTTCAGGTGCTTGTTGCAACCGATGTTGCGGCCCGAGGAATCGATATTGATAACATTACTCACGTCGTCAACTACGATTTACCAGTCGAGCCAGAAGCTTACGTGCATCGCATCGGACGCACCGGTCGAGCGGGAGCAGAAGGAATTGCCCTCTCATTCTGTTGTGGCGGCGAGCGAAAAGAACTGCGGGCGATCGAACGATTGATCGGGCATCAAGTGCCGATCGATGCGGAACATTCAATGGATAATCCTCCTCCAGAAGAAAAATCGACTCCCCGTTCAAACAGACGCGGACGAAA
>JALTOP010000295.1:7145-14996 GCA_027000105.1 Planctomycetaceae bacterium
CAAGGGAAACAGCAAACGCCGTTCTTCTGCCCGTTCCGCTTCGGAAACGAAGACAGGTTCGGAAAGTGGTTCTGGCTCCCAAAGGTCAGGGAGCGGAACCTGGCGAGGCTTCAGGAAATCCAGCCAATCGAAACCCAAAAGAGCAAGAACAGCCTCGAACGGGGCAGCGGACAGCACGGCAAGCGAGGAAAAACCGAAGCAGAAAAGACGCCCACAACGTAAAACTCACGGGCGCAAGCAAAGCATCAACCAAACGAATTAAGCATGCATGCAAAAGCGAACTACCCTGCGTCACCCGGCCCGCGTTGCCCGAACCCGTGGTGCCAGGAAGCAATCGGGAATAGAAACTACTTGCTGTTTTTTCTGTTTCCCTCTGCTATTTTCCTCCGAGTTGATCACGAAGCATGAAGAAAACGATGGGAGGGACAATGAAGACCAGTCCCATAAAATAGCTCCACAGGGGAAACAGGTACGGTTTAATGATGGCCTGATCAACCACCGCAGCCCCGATGGTTGCCCAACAGAGAATGAGAATTGCTTTCAATTTCTGCTCGCGTTTTTCCTCATCCGTAAGTTCCTGTTCCGGTTTGCCCTTCGATTTTCCTTTTGATGGAGAAGCGGATTTTGATTTCGATTTCGACTTTGACCGCTTCCCTGTGGGAACCTCCTGGGCAACCGCTTCGTCCCGTTCTCCCGGAGCATAATATTTCGCAATTCCCTGATTGATTTGCAATGGCGTTGCGATGACTGCCCGCATCGGCTTGTTGAAGCGAAGCCGAATTTCATCTTCCAGTTCGTAATCCGGCTCGTCCGTGCATGCTACCAGAACGACATCCTCATCGATAAACAGGGGAAGAATGCCGTTCCGTTTGACGACTTTTCTGGGCACCAGATCCAGAACGGAATCATCCGGGAATATGGTTTCAAGATCGACAAAGGAACGCCCCAGTTCCTCCGCCAGCGCCATCGCGGCCTTACCCGGCGAAACAAGTTTCATCTGCACACAGGCATCACGAGTTGTCAGGCCACGTTTCTCTGCGAACTCCTCGATTTCCCGTATCTGGCTCTTTTCAATCTCTCCCCAGTCGGCAAGTACCCGCAGTAACGGCTTTTTGGCGCCTTCCTCTTCGGTAAACTCACGTCCCAGGCTTTCATCGTATTCCCGTTTGCGTTCCGTATCTGTCAGACAGAGCATCGCCTTGGCGAGTTCGTTGAGCAGATCCTGCGATTCCAGCATGTATTCGCCGGTCGCATATTTTCGGACGATACTATTGAGCTTTTTATAATGAGCCCGAATCTTCTCCGGATCGTCCTCGAAATCGACCAATCGCAAAAGCTGGTAATGCGTTGGTGGTCGAAGTTCCTCGGGGATACCGAGCCACTGCTTATAAACATCAATTGCCAAGAGGTTCTCTCCGTAGATAGATGACAGATCGAGCGCAACTCACCCGGTTACAGGTAAAGAAAGTTGGACTGAAGGCTCCGGGAATTCTACTCCACAGAGTATTCTTTGGCCAGCAACTCCAGCGCATCGATGCCGCCTGCATCAAGACCGGAATCTCGCACAATTTGTGCCGCGGCTTCCCGATTCCCCGTTACTTCCCGAGCTTTTGCCTGAATCCGCCCATTGGCATCGTAACTGTAGGTGACCTCAACAGGGGAGCCTTTTGGGAGATTTGGTGGCAGATCGACAATTCGGAAGTCTCCGATCAACGTACAAGCTGCCGGATCGGTCGCTTCTCCTTCAAGAATGTGAACATGAATGGATCGCTGATTCGGCGAATTGGTAACAAACTGCTGGGAGATGCTGAATGGAATCTGCGTGTTCTTGGGGATCATAATATGGTTGATCTTGCGGGAGCGGTCGTTCGGATCGGTAATTTTGATTCCCAGTGAGTGGGAATTGACATCACTTGTTTCGACTGTTTTCAACCGGTCAAGCACAGATTGAGCAACTTTCGATTCACCTCCCGTCATGCGTGCTTCCAGAATGGCAGCATGGATCGCTGCTCCCTGTGCCACCGCTTCTTCCGGAGATACTTCGCGTGAAGGTTCCCGACCTCCCACTTCCCGAAGCATCTTTTCCACCGCGGGCATGTAGGTTGACCCCCCGACTAAAACGATTTCGTCCAGATCCCCCGGTTTGACGCCCGCCTGCTGCATGACGAGCTCGGTCGTGTCCCGGGTTCGTTGCATCAGATCGCCCGTGAGTCGTTCCAGGTCTCCCCTTGTCAGTGCTACCGTCAAGGTTTTTCCCTGATAGTACAGGCTGACCGGAACTTGAGCTTTCTCGCTCAACTGCCTTTTGGCATCTTCACATTCCTGTGTAAATTGAAGTAGCGTCTCGGGATCTTCACGAGGATCCGCCCCGTACTTCTGCATATACTGCTCACAAATGTTGTCAACAACCCGGCGGGTCCAGTCCAAACCTCCCAGCATCACGTCTCCGTCGGTGGCGAGGACTTTAAAATTTGTCGGCGTGTAGCGGACAACCGTCACATCGAACGTCCCTCCCCCCAGATCGTAAACCATGATGGTTTTGCTGGTGAAGCCGGCCTTCTTGACACCCAGCTCGCCCTTCATCCAGGCGTAGGCCAAAGTCGCCGCAGTCGGTTCGTTGATGATATCAACAACATTCAGCCCGGCAATACGTCCGGCATCCTGTGTCGCTTTTCTGCGGATATCGTTGAAATAGTAGGGAACGGTAATGACAGCGTTGGCGATCGGCCCGATGCGCTCCTCCGCATCCTGCTTCAATTTTTTGAGAATCAACGCGGAAAGAAACTCGGGAGTCAGCTTTTTGTTCTGGTAAACAACGAAGAAATCCTTGTTCCCCATCTGCCGTTTGATCGCTTCGACAATTCGCTGAGGATCTTCCACCGACATCCGCTCAAAACTGGGACCAACAACAACCTGCCCATCTTCACTCAAAATGACAATAGAAGGCGTAATCGTTTTCCCATCCGCATTGACAATCGGCTCCGGCTCCCCATTTTCAGCCATCCGTGAGATTGAAGAAAATGTTGTTCCGAGATCAATTCCGACCGTATTACCCTCTAAAAACTGCATGTGTCACTTACTCCGAAGTTGTTGAACTATTTCCAGCGAACGACCTTACCAAGAGATGAACCCGACCACTCCACTCACACGGTTAACCCGACGGACGATCGCTCTCGAATGATGAGCGATTCATCCCCTGAAGTGATTCAATTTGGAAAACCCAAAAGATCGGTGCCTGTATTGTGATGAGCTTGGGAAGCGGTTTCAAGACACAAACAACCTGCAGAGCGCCAAACTCTCGAATTATCTCGGACGCATTTCACAATTTTCCACTTGCAAAAACTGTAAAAACAGGCATCTGACTCAAGTTCCCTGCCTCGGTCGATCATCTGTGTTCAATCAAGCTTTCAGCCTGGCAGGATCAGGCAAGATCAGCCAGCATATCCAACAGCGATTGATCGCCAAACAGTTCCTCGACGGAAGATTCTTCTTCATCTGTCGCCGCGGTCACGGTATCAGGTTTTTGCAGGACAGCAGGAGAAGAATTCTGGCCATCCGAAGTGTCTGCCGTATCGACCGCCTGGTAGACCAATGAAGGGCCACTGGGAGAATCCGCGGCAGAGGATGGAGCCAAACCGCCCGCTCCGTCAATCCCCGACAAGGCAGCCGGTGCCGTCGGCGGTGGCGTGACGGGAATCGCAGGGGCCGTATAAACCCCAACATTCACACCAACCCAGGTGAGAGACGCATCCCATTGGGCACCAGTCTGATTCAGGAAAGAAGTACCCTGAGAGATCAGATTTTCCCAAACGCCGTTGCCGTCGCGTCCTGCGATATCCGTTTTGCCGTCGGCGTTGAAGTCACCCGCCCGAACATCACTCCAGGTACTTGCTGCATCCCATTTTCCCCAGAATGTCGTCTTGAAGGTATTTCCTTTCGAAATGGCAACCCACCATTTGTTGCTGTCCCGGCGGCCAGCAAGGTCGTCTTTGCCATCCATGTTGAAATCACCAACGACAACGTCATTCCAGTTGCCCGAAGTTGTCCAACTGCTCCAGGTGGAAGTGGCGAACGCATCACCCTGCGAGAGGCTCATTCTCCATTTTCCGGAGTTGGCCCGTCCGGTGATATCAGGAAGTCCGTCCCCATTGAAGTCGCCAACAGAAACATCCTGCCAGCTTACCGCTTTACTCCACTGTCCCCATTTGGAATTCTTGAACTTCTTCCCGTTGGAGAGCCCGACCGTCAAACGACCTGATTGGGCACGGCCGACGATATCATCTTTTCCGTCGTTATTGAAATCTGCAACGCGAACATCTTTCCAGTTGGCAGTTGCTTTCCATTTTGTCCATGTTTTCGATTTGAACACGGAGCCCTGTGATTCGCCAACCCACCAGTAGCCATTCGAATCCATTCCAAGCAGATCGTCTCGACCATCACCGTTGAAATCGCCTACAGAGACGTGACTGAGACCCGTTTGACCGACATTCCAGCGGGTCCAAAGGAATTGACCGGATTGCGTGCTGTCGGACAAACCGACCCACCATTCCCCTGCGTTGTTCAGGAAGGCGACATCGTCCCGGCCATCTCCGTTGAAATCACCCGATTTGACCTCGAGCACTCCCTGATTGGCATCTCCTGCTGCTCCCCAATTTTCAGAGAGTCCATTAGCCACACCGCCACTTTCCGAAGTGACATACCAGTTGAGTTGCCCCCCTTCAATAGCGAGACCTGCCAACCCGGGTGCTACGGTTGATGGGGGAGTCGGATCAACAAGAACACCATCAACGAGCACATCATCAAAGGCCATTCCATCGAACGGAATTTCGAAATTGTCGTAAGCCTGCAGCTTGACAAAGACCGTTCCCTGCAAATTCAATCCTTTTGCCTGGGCCAGGGCGGACAAGTCGTACTCGCGGCGCTGATAGACTTCCGTCGAGTCTGGCCCAACCAGACTTTTCACACGATACCAGGTCGTCCCGTTGACGCTGACCGAAACACCGTCGCCATTCACCGAACCGGTAAAGACATCAGGGAGAGGATGATCCTCATCATTGAACTCGCGCTGATACATGCTCAAAACGATATCTTTGTAGCCGGTTCCATTAAAGCTGAAAGTGGCTTCGTTCAAGCTGTTGGTCGCGGAATTGGTCGATGAATCGAACGTCAAGTGGTTCGCTCCCTGAGCGGGGCCGTTTCCGGTCGTATTCTGGATGCGTCCCGTATTTGTCGAGGATGTCGTCCATTTATCCAATGTTCCATCTTCGAAATCATCGAAGAACAATGGATCCCGTTCAAGAACGTCTTTCACCTGGATGGTTATCTCGGCTGTATCTGTCAAACCGGGAGTTCCTCCATCCGTCACCTGCACACCAAGACGGAACACGGGATTGGTTTCGAAATCGATATCCTGAGGACGTTCAATTCGAATCTCTCCTGTCGCCGCATCGATGGAAAAGGTGCCAGCGTCGTTTCCGGAAGTGATGGAGAAGGAGACCGTGTCCCCTGCGTTCGGATCAGTTGCCAAAACCCGCCCGGCAATCAGGCCTGAAACCGGATTTTCATTGACATAGAACAACTGATCCTGAACGACTGGCGGAAGATTGACCAACGGCTGGCCGATGATCCGAATGTTATCAAAGGCGATGCCGTCGGAGGTGGCCGGGAAATTATCGAATTGCTGGAGTTTGATGAAGAAGTTTTTCGTCAGATCGAGACCAAACTCACCAGCGAGAGTTGTCAAATTGAAACTGAATTCCTGATACTGCGATGTCGATGTATTGCCCGTCAGGCTGACAACGCGATACCAGGTAAGACCGTCGGAACTGATGGCGACACCATCGGAGTTTTCCGAACCGGTAAACACGGCCGACATCGGATTATCTTCATCCAGATACTCCCGTTCTGCAAACTCCAGGATGATCTGCTCTGCATTGCCCGGGTTTACTTCCAGAACCACTTCGTTGAGGGAACCGACGTTGTCGATCGCGCTCGATTCAAGCAGGAGATGTTTGTCTCCCTCGAACGGCTGATACAGGTCAGTCACTCTGGCTCGCCCGATATTCGTACTGCTTGTTACCCAGGGAGAGCCGGGTGGCAGCGGATTTCCGGGAGGATTCACAACCGCATACGATTCGAACCCATCGAAAAACGGAACGGTGACTCCATCAACCAGATCCAGAACATCAATATGGATTGTTGCGACATCGGTTAAGGCGGGAACACGATTATCCGATACCTGAACCTGCAAATCGAATGTCGGGTTCAACTCGAAGTTGACCGCCAGCGGATTCGATACCGTAATCACGCCACTGAAGAAATCGATCGCGAAGGCGCCATCGGTATTGCCCGAAAGGATCGTAAAGCTCAACTGATCAACAGGATTCTGGTCTTCATCGGATGCGACAACAGTTCCCACGACAGTTCCCGAAGGACTGTTCTCATTCACCTGGAAGTTCTGGTCGTTAATGACCGGTGCATCGTTGATGTCTTTCAGCTTAATGGTTGCGTTTGCTTCATCGTACAAACCGGCACTGTCGGTCACTCGAACCACCAGCACGATCGTCTGATTGGGCGATTCAAAGTTCAATGCAGCCGAGTTGGCAACAGTGATCTCACCAGTAGCCGCGTTAATGGCATAGGCTCCATCCGTGTTCCCGGATTGAATTGTGTAAACCAGGGTATCCCCCGCATCGACATCACCGGCCAACATCGTTCCGACAGATGTTCCGTTGGGGGAATTTTCGTCGATGTTGAAAGTCCGGTCGTTGATGAAAGGTTCTTCGTTTACATCGGTCAGATTGATCCTGATCACGGCCAGATCAGACAGATTCTGAACACCATTATCGGTAGCCTGAACGATCAGATCGAAAAATGGTCTCGTTTCAAAATCGAGCAGAGCCGGGTTGTTGACGGTAATTTCTCCCGTGATCGCATCGATGGCAAAAGTTCCCCCCGGATTCCCACCGGCGATTGTATATGTCAGCAGATTATTATCGGGATCCGAAGCGGTTACTGTTCCAACAACAGTTCCAGACGGAGAATTTTCGGCAATCGTGAAGGTATCATTCAGGATGTCCGGCGGATGATTGATAATCATGTTCATCACGTACTCACCTTCTCCGGAGACCGAAGAAAGACTGATCTGGTACGTACCGGTTTGTGTTGCGACGAAGGAAAGCTGTGCGTTTTTTCCGTCCGGCAAAAAGTTGTCGTCCGTCGCAGCCAACGTTCCATCCGGGTTAAGAACCGTCAATAGCGGATCGAGCGAATTCAGTGGAACTCCAAGAGGATCATCCAGCGGCGTTGTTGTAGAAAGGAACAGAGCATCGCCGGCGTTCAGCGTCACCGTGTAAAGATCCTGGCTGCCAACACCAACAAATCCCATCGCACCGCTTGTGTTGGTCAGATCGCGCAGGGAGTCTGTGGAAAGGTTGTTCGGTTCGAGATCGAAACCGATCGATTGCGTCGCAACCGTCAGCAGGTAGTCGCCAGTAACTCCCGGATTGGATACGACCAACTGATAGATGCCATCAAGCGGGACGTCAATTTCCATCATCGACAAGTCGAGGTTTGTCGGATCGGTTCCCAACGGTACATTGGAAGCAGTCCCCAACAGAACACCGTTGGGGTCATACAGTTCCAGAGTGGCTCCCCCGAAATCCTCAACCAGACCATCCAGAACAATTTCTACTTTCTCACCAACGCGGCCGGTTAAATCGACAGTGTAGATATCGGTATCGAATGCGGTACTGGCATTCCCGACGATCGCGTAACGTTCAACGCCGAAATCAACTTCTGAATTATCGATCGCAACGGGGAAAAAGGCGGAGGAATCACCACCAAAAGGTG
>JALTOP010000296.1 GCA_027000105.1 Planctomycetaceae bacterium
ACTTCTTTCTGCGATTCAAGCGGACGCTACTAATTTCTTTCGGCGGAAGCAAATCGGGAACCTGAAAGTTCTTTTCAGCCGGGTTCGCATTGAGTACAAACGGATCGTGAGACTTTCCCAAAAAACCAGCTGCCTGCCCGTTGGGAAGTCCGCCTCCTCCTCGCCCCATCAGTTCAGGTAAAATGACAAATGGGGGCAAATCGGTCCGTCTTCCCCTCAGATAACTAACGACCGAACCCGCGTGAGGCGAATTCACTCCTCCTGTGAATTGACGACCGGTCTGCATCATCTGCCAGCCGGAATCATGAACGGCAGCCCCTTTGTGATGGACAGAGCGAACAATCGAGAATTTATCCGCAATGTTGGCGTGCAGCGGCAACAGTTCAGAAATCTGAATTTCCGGCGAAGCTGTGTTAATCGGTTTGAACGGCCCCCGCACCTCAGCGGCAGCATCAGGCTTCATGTCAAACAGATCGATGTGGCTCGGTGCCCCAAGGTTAAAAATCATGATGCAGGCACGATCATCATTCTTTTTCCCCGAGGCCGCTTCAGCCGCGAGACAGTCCGCAAGACTAAAACCGACCGCCCCCAACGTCCCGACCTGTAGAAAATCACGCCGTGTCGCCCCGTTACATTGATGCGCTATCCCTTTTCCTTCGAATGTCAACATACTCGATATCCTTCCTGATCCGATGAGGCACCATGTCTCGCCCCGAACAATGTATCCTGACGCAATTCTCTCCCCAAACCAATTTAATGGAACAGAGGAATCGGAAGCAATCTATTTTTATGCCAAACTCTTTATGCCGAAATCCAGCGATAAGATTCACAATACAGCCAGCGACACAACAGGCAATATCAATTCACGAAAAACACGCAACAAGCTGGCAAATCGGCCTTCCCTGATTCTCCCATTAGCTTTCACAGGAATGCCTCCCATGAAACTCACCGGGAAGCCACCAGGAAACCTATCGATCATAAAGCCAATCGAGTGAAAATCGCGTAATTTGTGTCAAATTCAACCCGCCAGTGCGTCGGTCTCCGGCGCAGTGCCCGAGTAAAACGTGATCGCCTATGAATGTCAAAGCCGTGTAGCAGTACCAGCCATTCGGATCATTTTCGAGGGTTTTGATATGCTCCCACGTCTTTCCCTCATCGCGAGAGAGAGCAACATTGTACGGAGTTCGTCTGCCTCTCAGTTCCGGTGCGATATTCTCATGATTATTCCAGACCAGAATCAAATCACCGGTTTGCGGAATCCGTTCGATTGTTGCCGGGGAGACGGGGGAGGCGATATTCGAGGCTTTGAAGGGGGACCAGGTATCTCCCTGATCCTCTGAATAGCAAACCTGCTGGAACCCGCCGGAAGCTCTGCAAAACATCATCAAACGACCATCCTTCAGTTCAACAATGCCCGGCTCCTGAAAGATGACCTTCTTTCCCTGTTGGGAAGTGGAAGACTGCTTCCAGGTTTTTCCGTTGTCGTCGGAGTAATGACAACTGATAATGCCACTGCCGTTGAATTTATTGACAGAAGGGGAATTGTGCAGCGCCACTGGCAGAATGATGCGTCCGCTTTTCAACTGAACCGCTCGGTCATTATTCAGTACATTGTAGCCGACCTTTTCGATACAGAGAATCGGCTTGCTCCAGGTTTTCCCTTCATCAGTCGAAAGTCGCAACATCGGCCTGCAATCGGCAATGGAATTCTTTTTGGCATAGAACAGGGCGATTTCACCGCTTTGCAGCCTCAATAATGAGACCGACATCACATTGAATTTGCCTTCACGCTCGACAACGACCACATCGTTCTTCGTCCAGGTTTTCCCGCCATCACTGGAAAATCGTGCCGCCAAATGCGCAGCCGCGTGGTCACTGCCCCCGCCGGTAAAGTGACTGTAAATGAACATGATTCGCCCATCTTTAAGTGAAATGAAGTCCCCTTCACTGTTGCGTGGATTACCCGGCTTCGGCGGAAGCAGGCGAATTTTCTCAACACCATCAACTTGTAAAACACGATAAGGTGGCTGTAATTGAGCGGATGCGATGCTGGCGTTCATCACAAGAAAAATACCCGCCAGTAACAATCGAGTCAGAGCTTGTTTGATTTGCATGGAAATTTCCAATCAGGTGAAGTCAAATGAAATCTAATGAAATTAATTGCCGCTCATTCGGGAGAGCGACATCCGGAATGGCACATTCAAAGGCATATTCATGGATTGGTCAAGTTTGGTGCCCAAACGCCGGGCTTGATTGGCGGAATCTTTCCTGATTCCGGAAAGGAATCGGCAACGACGTTATGCAGTTTTTTCGAGAGTCGCTCAATAATATCCTGATGCTTACCATCCACCGCCAGATTCGTCTGTTCCAGTGGATCAGCGTGGTGATCGTAAAGTTCGCGACCATGCACCCCCTCAGCCCATTCGGTGTATCTCCATTGATCAGTGCGAATCGAATAGCCGAAGACTCTCTTTCTGTTTTTCCCTTTACCGCTGCGACGGGTCACTTCACTTAAAGCCCAGCCGCGACCGGGAAGTTGAGGATCAGCCAGAATTTTGCTCAAATCCTGTCCCTGCAGATTATCGGGAGCCTCTACTCCGCACAGCGATGTCAATGTCGGATACAGATCGATTAGCCCCACCGGTGTCGCTGCGACTCCTCCGCAGACGGAATGTTTGGGAGCAGAAATAATCAGGGGAACGCGTGCACTTTCTTCAAACAGGCTCAGTTTTTGCCACAGGCCATGCTCTCCCAAATGATAACCGTGATCACTGGTAAAAACGACAATGGTGTTTTCCGCCAACCCCAACTCTTTCAGTTTGTTCAGGACGCGACCGACTTGCGCATCCATAAAGCTGATACCGGCAAAGTAGGCTTGAATGGCCTGCTGACGCAAATCATCATTCAGAAGTTCGTGCTCTTTTTTGTGGCTGGCTAGCGCCAAAGGAGGCAAATCCTTTATGTCTTCTTCAACTCCCCTAATGAGTGGCATCTGTTTCACGGGATAATTTCTGAAATACGGGATTGGTGCAACGTAGGGAGTGTGCGGACGATAAAAACCGACTGCGAGAAAGAACGGTCTGCTTCGATCTTTCGCACATCGTTCCAAAACCCACTCGGCATCACTGGCAAGCATACCGTCGGTATGCAACAGATCACCCCGGGGAGAAGCGTACCAACTGAGTGTCCCTCCAAAAGACCCCTTGCGGAGAGAAAAAATATCCGGTTCTTCAATCAGGCGGTCGCAACCGGCGGGATTCAATTCCAATTCCCATGAACCAGGGTCATCGTGCCCATTGGTGCCAATCGATTTCGGAACGTTGTAATGATACAGTTTGCCGATACGCCCAGCAAAATAGCCCGCCCGGCGAAACGCCTGAGGCAAACTGATATGATGCGGCACCGTCTGACGAAATATCTGCTGGTTTGACAAAATACCGCTACTATTCGGGTAGAGTCCTGTCAGCATCGAATTTCGGGAAGGCCCACATAGCGGATACTGGCAATAGGCCTTCTCAAACCGAACACCGGAAGCGGCCAGGCGATCAATGTGAGGGGACTTCACCTGTGAATGACCGTAACAGCCGAGATCAACATTCAAATCATCCGAGATGATAAACAGCACATTCGGGCGGGCATCTTCCGCCTGTGCCACACCGGAATTCAGCAAGCAAACAGTCGTCCCCAAAAGAAACAGGAGGGAGCCTACGCCGCGAATCAACCGGAATCGTATCATGATGGTACCTTTTGGCCCTTTGAGTCATGTAAAAAACGGTGACATCAATCAGGTTTGATGCCACCTTTGAGGGTAACCAAAAGGAATCTCTATTGAAAGCGAAACGCTTCCGCCTGTCACGGCTTTGCACTACTGCTCATTTTTCCTGGCAGCGATGGCCTTATTTAATGCCTGCAGATAGGCACGCGCAGCCGCCTCAATGATATCGGTACTGACACCTTTACCGTGATGGATCCGCGAACCGTCGGCGATTGTCACAACGACTTCGCCCAGTGCATCCTTTCCACTGGAGACCGAACTGACATCGAACTCCTGCAATTTGACAGGAAAGCCGATAATGCGTTCCAAGGCGACAAAGACAGCGTCAATCGGCCCATCTCCAGTTGCTGCATCTCGTCGGATTTCACCGGTTTCCTCATTTTTCAATTCCGGCGTCGCTGTTGGAATCGTGCCGGTTCCAGCAGAAGTGTGCAATCGCAGCAACGTCCACGTTTCCGGTACATGATGAGAACGCTGATCGAGAATCGCCACGATGTCGGCATCGTAGATTTCTTTCTTCTTATCTGCCAAAGCAATGAAGTCATCAAACACCTTCTGAAAGGTTTCGTCATCAAGACTGTAGCCGAGTGACTGCACACGCTCCCGAAACGCATGTCGTCCCGAGTGTTTTCCGAGGACCAGATTGGTACCAACGAAACCAACATCCTGCGGCTTCATGATTTCGTACGTACTGCTTTCCTGCATCATCCCATGCTGATGAATGCCCGCCTCGTGGGCAAACGCATTCTGTCCGACAATCGCCTTGTTGCGCTGCACACGCATCCCGGTCACATTGGAGACGAGTCGACTGATCGGGACAAGTTTGGTGGTGTTGATATTCGTTCGCACCTGGTAGAAATCGGCGCGAGTTCGTATGGCCATCACAATTTCTTCCAGTGAGGCATTCCCGGCCCGTTCTCCCAGTCCATTGATGGTACATTCAACCTGTCTGGCCCCGGCTTCAACAGCGGAAAGAGAATTGGCCACGGCCAGGCCGAGATCATTATGGCAATGCGTACTGATGACGGCTTGATCGATATTGGGCACCTGCTCCTTCAATGTGCGTATCATATTGTGGTAGTGATTGGGCGTTGCGTATCCCACCGTATCGGGGATATTGACTGTTGTTGCACCAGCTGTAATAGCCGTTTCAACGACCTGACACAGAAAATCAAGGTCGGTCCGTGACGCATCTTCCGGCGAAAATTCGATATCGTCACAATAATTGCGAGCACGAGAAACCATTTCGGACGTCCGCCGCAAGATTTCTTCCTCTGCCATTTTGAGCTTGTATTGCATATGTATGGCGGAAGTTGCCAGAAAAACATGAATTCGCGACTTTTCTGCCTCCTTCAAAGCCTCCCAGGCACGATCGATATCCGCCTCAATACAGCGGGCCAAACCGCAGATAACCGTTCGATCTCCGTATTTTTCCGCGATCGCTCTGACAGACTCAAAGTCACCTGGAGAGGCAATCGGAAAACCTGCCTCAATAATGTCGACCCCCAGATCAACCAGGGCACCGGCTACCTCCAGCTTTTCCGATTTGGTCATACTGCAACCCGGAGATTGTTCCCCGTCGCGCAACGTGGTATCGAATATTCGAATGACATCGTCACCCATCAGTTCTTCTTTCTCTATTACTAAAACGGTACTAACGGATAATTTCTTGTACCACAGGTAAATTCAAGGGATGCTTTGGGATGCTTTGAGTTCAGTTTTCGCCGTTATCGATGCCGAAGGACAAACCAGGGCAGCTCGGACACTCCTCAATATGAATTCAAAGACAACAAACAATAACGCACAATCCTGCGAAACAATAAAAAAGCCCCGAGACCGGGATGTCTCAGGGCTTGTATGACTGCTATCTGCAAGTGCGTAACCTAAGAGTCCCCTCCATCATCGAAAGATAGTAGAAGGTTCAGACCGAGCAGGTTGTTGCACGATAATTTCATCGGGGCAGTCTATAATCAAACGAAAAAAACGTCAAGCCTGAAAATAAAAAGATGTGGGTAAATCGTGGTTTACTGTTAAACTGCACAGAGTATCTGTTAAAAAAACGCAACCAACTCCCGACTTTTCAACTGCCTGATGTCGCCTCCTTTCCTCAAAGCGATATTTACGAACGGGGCGTTGCTTCACCGATTTCAATACCATTTTTGAACGGGTCTGCCGGTTGCCGAAGCAGCACACCTTTCGAGCAGATAAAAGCACGACCGGTTATCTTCGGAATAACCTGATTCGAATGATCGATTCGGTAAGATGCCTTGAACCGACTGCCGATAATGCTTTCCTGAACCCACTGTTCGCCCGGTCGCAGTTTCCCGTCCGCAGCCAAACAGGCGAGTTTGGCACTCGTCCCCGTTCCACATGGCGAACGATCAAATGCTCCCCCAGGGCAATAGACAAAGTTTCGACTATTCGCTTGCGGGGAAATCGGTTTTCCAAAAAATTCGATGTGATCAATTTCCGCCCCATCCGCTCCCGTAATACGATCGCGGTTGAGGGCTTTCCGGATTCGACCGGCAGCATCTGATAACCGGCCGATATTATTGGAACTGAGCGGAACCGGGCTGTTCTCGACAAGAAAGAACCAGTTTCCTCCCCAGGCAATGTCGCCGGTAACTTTTCCGATGCCTTCAACCTCAACGGTAACACGACTCTCCAGCCGAAAGCAGGGAACGTTTTCGATTGCGGCCTCGTGCGGGCCGAGCAGGTCTACTTCAATAAGCCCCACCGGCGTTTCAAATCGATGTTTCCCCAGTTCAATCCTTCCAAGGTGATGCAGTGTGACGGCAACACCAATTGCCCCGTGGCCACACATGCCAAGATAGCCAATGTTGTTAAAAAAAATGACGCCGGTGACAGCCGATGATTCACTCGGCTCAAGCAGCAACGCGCCAACCAGCGCTTCGTATCCCCGCGGTTCCTTGATAACCGAACGCCGAAAAGTATCCGAGTCTTTCCGTAATCGATCAAATTTCTGCCTGATCGTGCCGTCCCCCAACTCAGGCCCACCTTGAATAATCACGCGAGTCGGTTCGCCTTCAGTGTGGGAATCGACATAGTGGATTTCGCAACCGGAACTGTTCATGCCTCTTTCCCCGGCCAACTGTCCCACCAGTTACGGAATGTTCTCCACTGCTGTTCGAGAAATGAACGCTGCGAGCGACTGAGTGCATCGCTGGAGTGAACGTGGTGAGCGTATTCCGGATTTCCTTCAAGAACCATCAAATGCTTGTAATAAAGCACCAGATCAGGCCCCTCGTCGAATTTCGAAAGTACCGCGAGTGCTTCGCTCAGTTCCAGGGCCAGGCGTCTGGCCTCGCCAATTCCATCGGCAGCCTGCTGGCACAAATCAATCAGCCGCAATACCGGGCGGGGCAAGGCATTCCCGACACCAGTAATGGCACCAACGGCTCCACAGCGGACAAATCCATGGTAGACCTGCGTATCGACTCCCACCATCAGTGAGAGTTCCGGATGCCCGCTCGTAATCGATTCTGCAGCGTAAGTCAGGGACTCTGCGCCACCGAACTCCTTGAAACCGACCAGATTGGGAAACTGGCTCCTCAAATCAAAAAAGAGATCCGCTTTTGTTTCAAAGCCATAGTGGGGACTATTGTAGATCACAGCTGGCAGCCCGTGTGCAGCTTCCAGAATTCCGGCAAAATGTGCCCGCTGGGCAGAAGACGAAGTTCCTCTGGAAAGGACTCGCGGAATCAGCATCAAGCCGGCCGCGCCTACCTCCTGGGCGTGAGAGGCATGTGCAGCTGCCAGCGCTGGATTCTGGGCTCCCGTCCCGACCACCACTGGTACATTGGCCTGGACAAGTTGCCTGACGCCTTCCTGCCGCTGCGAGTCCGAAAGCAGGGGCCACTCCCCCATGGAACCACAATAGACAACGCCTCGCATTCCTTCATCAACCAGTTCACGGGCCTTTGAAACCAGCGCATCGAAATCGGGCCGACCATCAGCAGAACAAGGAGTCATCAGTGCCGGAATGCAACCCTGGAATATGTCTGTCTTGGGGATCACTGCCAAACTCACCTCTCTCCACAAAAATCACTGTCGAACGAAAAGCCACTATCGAACAATAACCTTTCCCGCATACGTTGCAAATGGTACAGGCTTGAATTCGAATCCCCTCTTCCCGATTTACATCACTACTCCCCGGGGAGTGATCAGTAAACGAAGCAGCGAAACAGGAATCTGGCAAGAGCTCATCTAAATTACTGAGTGCGGTTCTGTAACAGGATTAATATTGAGGTATAACAGCAAGAAAGAGAAAACGGGAATTCTCCGGCTGCCAATTCTCAATCCCAGAAACGGACTTGGCAAGAGAAAATCTCACGGATGGTAATGTCCCACAACTCTCTCGGACAGGTAAGTGGAAGCCCGAAAAACGCTGTCGCAAGCTGAAGGATGAGGCAGAGAAGACGCGGCAATTAATCATCCTGAACCTGCTGGAAGGCCGATCGACATCGATACAGCCAGGCACTTCAAGTCAACCACAACGATGTCAATTGGAGTGATTGTCAGATGTTGTATTCTGGAAATTCGATGAAAGGTAGCGTATCCTGCTGAATCTGGAATGTAATTGTCGGTGTGTAATAGAATACCGGGATAGATCTGGTATAACTGTGACACACAAGAGTTGAAACTGAAATTGGTATTTTTTACAGAGGATAATTTCATGTCGTCAGAAGAACCCACAGCTCCCGCTCCGGA
Source organism: Planctomycetaceae bacterium (assembly GCA_027000105.1). Taxonomy (GTDB): domain Bacteria; phylum Planctomycetota; class Planctomycetia; order Planctomycetales; family Planctomycetaceae; genus Rubinisphaera. Next base: position 8,507 of record JALTOP010000296.1, read on the forward strand.
AGATGCTGCAGCACAGGATGCCCCCGGTGAACAAAATCCTGAAGCCTCGTCTTCGAAGCCCTTGAGTGAGGAAGAACGCAAGGCGAAAGCAGCCGAGTCCCAGAAAATCGATCCCTCGCAAATTCCGGAAGCGAGTTTTCCCCTGATGATCAGCATGTTTACCACGCAGGCGATGGGGGCGCTCGGATTGATTCCGAATCCTATTACGGGCGAAATGGAGTTCCAGCCGGAACTGGCTCGCCATTATATCGAAATGCTGGCTGTTCTTGAGGAAAAAACAAAAGGCAATCTCGACGAAAATGAAGCAAAGCTGATGGAAACCAGCCTGCACGAGTTGCGCATCATGTTTGTCCAGAACACGAAAAAAGAGTAGGGAGTTGCAGAAGCTCGTGCCGAACTGTCGTCCAACAAGGAGTTCGAATGGTGAGTTCGAGTGCTGAGCGAATTATGCTGAACTATCTTTTTCTGGCAGCCGAATCGCATCGCAAAAAACAGCTGCCGGGCCGTGATCGTTTCCTGATTCTCGCAATGATCACATCATACGAAAGAGGTTTTCCCGAATTGGCTGATCGATTCCGGGAGATCATTGGAGGGGATTCAACACATCATTTGTTAAGTCGATATACAAATTCCGAAGAAGCGATGCAGTCAGAAGATTTTAGGGTCCTGGGAAAACAGGTACGCAGATTCTGCACGACCGAGCGAGCAGAGCAACTTGCCGTCGGGCTTGGCTTTCATGCAGAAAAAGAGCTTCAAAATAATCGGGGCGATACGGATCAAGTGGCCCGGAAACTATTGGCACCAATGCAACAAGAGTAAACCGACTATCTTGCTGCAGGAACGACCTGAGGCAAGGCTGGACTGCTGTCCTGTGTCCTGCTTGGGGATGAAGCGGGATATTGCGGTCTACCGGGATACTCTGTTTTGTGACGAATGACCGGGCCGCCATTTTGCGCGGGCGGATTGTTCGCCTGCGGAGAATAGGGCCATTGGGCAGGCATGTTCCTGCTGCCTGAAGCCGGTTGCATGATGGGCAATTGGTTCTGATTTCCTTGCTGGTTTTCGATGCCACGCTGAAGATTTGTTGAAGGAGATTGCTTGCCTGATTGAGGATTTGCCTGGGGTTGGTCTTCCGATTGTCCGAACCACGGCGTTTCCGATTTTGCTTGTTGAACCTGTCCCGGCTGAGTCTGTTCGTGAGCCGCCTGCTGAAGATTGGAATTCGGGGCATACGGCCAGTTTTGTATTTCAGTTTCTTTTTGTGTGGGAAGGGAACCTGGTTGGGTAGTGACAATACTTGGCGATGTGGAAATTGTCATCGAAGGAGAATTGCCGATCTCCTGTTGCGCAACCGGTGGCGTGTAGGGTGTTGTCATTTGTTTTTGTGTTGGGATTGTCGGCGTTGGCCTTGTTGTGGGGGGCTGAATCGGAAGATGCTGAAATGGATGCGGGTGCTTTGGTGCATAGCCCGGTCTGTCTCCAACTGAGTTCTGTGGAACGGTTGTTGGCTGACCTGATTGCATCACTTGAGGGGGCAACTGTCGAGTTGGTAACTGAGTTGGCAGCGCAGGTTGTGCTGCCGGCTGATTGACAGAATAGTTGGTTCCGGAAGGATAGGATGACGGACGGAGGTTCCCATTCGCAGAGGCGATCGGAAACATCTGGCCAGGCCCTGCGTTCATTCCCATTTGCATGGCCAACGCGACGGCTTGTTGATAATCGCCGCCTGACGCCTGCTGCATCGGAATTGCTTGGCGTGCCGGTTCGGCTGGTGTTCGAGAGCGAGGTGCGTATTGTCCAGCCGCCTGGTGATTCTGATATTCGGCAGGGAAGCCGGGAGAACGTGTTCCGGGGGTGGAGATGGCGACGTTCTGCTGCGCAGTTGGAGTAGTCCGATCAACAGATACCGTTGGGCTTGAAGTTTGGGCCAGCGGTTGTGCCGTGTGTGTCGTGGGATTCACCGCTGAATTTGTCTGTGGTTGCAGAACTGCGTAATCTTCCAACTCACCGGGAACCGTACGAACAGGAATTTCCCCCGGAACGGTCGAATAGCTGCTGGATGCAGGCTCAACCGGGACTCCCTTGGGTTGCGTAGTTTGCTGAGGAGTTTGTGCGACCAACTCGTTCTCCGAGTGACGAGATTCAGGGAGAGAGGAGGGGGGGATTGTCGCCCTATTTCCCGGAATCGCAGGGGGAATTGCCTTTTTTCTGCTATCAAATTCGCGATCTATTTGAGCGAAAATGTCGTTAATCTGTTCTGCGGGAACTTCACGGGGTTCGAGTTGCTTCAACTTTCCTCTTTCCCTTAGTTCCTTGACATTAGCAGCAGCCATCTCTGCGATCTTTTTCTGTATTTCATCCGCTTCCGGAGAAGGCTGTTCATCTCTTGATGCCAGCATGCCTCCTGAAGGCCGCCCGTGAGGAAACAGTCTGGCGATATTCCGCTGGGCTTCTTCTTCACTTCCAGCCTGCCGGAAGATAGCGAGCGCTCCGTCATAGTCGCCGCGTTTCCCCAAAAGGGAAGCCATATTCAACAGGCTCGATTTATGGGACGGATTGATCGTCAACGCCTTTTCAAGATACCGTTGAGACTCTGTCAACTTGCCCTGCAGTAGGTATGAGTAACCCAAATCACAGGCAATATCCGGATTTTCCGGCTCCAATTTCATTGCGGTCAGATAGTGTATCCGCGACGTGGTGAAATCACCCATTTTATCCGCAATGTAACCGAGACGGTGATGGGCAGCTGCATTGTCAGGCTGTTGCCTGACGACCTCCAGAAAAGACTTCCGCGCCTGTTTCAGATCTCCTCTTTTGAGTGCTTGTTCGCCGCGACGAAACTCGTCATCAGAGAGCTGCGCTACAGAGGCAGAGCGTGCACTGGAAGATTGGCGACTGAGCGTATGGTTCGACTCGGATGGACCAAACAGACGGGATGTCAATTTGGAAGGAAACGATGTCGCACTCTGACAACCAGCCAGAAGCACACATCCGAGAATCAATAAGCTAGATAAAGGTTTCATAAATGTCTACGTTTCTGAGGGCGACATCAATCATCGCAGGAAGTAACCGCCACAGTGCACAGAATTTGAAATCTGAGTGTGCATATAGCTGACTCCCGGTTTTTTGTCGAGACGAGCATTGCCAACAGGAGCAACGGCTTGGCGAATTGTAAAATTTGCATTGCCGGACAACACCTTCAACTGAGGCCGGGAAACGATAGCATTCAGCCCGGAATAGCGGATAAATCGGCAAACTGGTGGCCAGTAGTAACGCCCGCATGATGACTCGAATGCAAGATGGCACAGGGCATAACTGCAGCATTCCCGTTTTACCTGCATGAGCCAAGGAACAATGAACTCTGTTACAAGTTGAGTCGGCAAGAAGGAAGGCGGACAAGAATCTTTCCATTTCCGGTGATCAGGGCCGAAGTCTGTAAAAACCCCCGTATTCCGCATGCAGCTATAAACAGGAACAATTCCCCCTTGGCAGGAGAGATATTTCAGGTGGGTGGTATTGTTACAAGTTCATCCTCAACTCTCGATTTTTTTGGAGGGGGCATCAAGTATAGTGCGACAACGGAGCGCGAACCACAAGAATACACCCCCATCCTGAAGCCTGAAAAGGTACTAGCCGAGGTGGGACTCGAACCCACACGGCCCGTCCGGGCCAAGGGATTTTAAGTCCCTCGCGTCTGCCATTCCGCCACTCGGCCTGTTTCCTGGCTCCACCTTGTTTGATGATCCTGTTTTGCCAAAACCTCCAGTTTAAGAAGTTAGCAACTCAGGTTGTACAGAGACTCAAGCTCAGCAGAGCCAACAAACTCCTGGTAGGTGCATTATAGTTTCTCGGAAGTTGGATGAAAAGCGAAGAAGAACCGCTCTCTTTCTTATTCTAATCCAGTTGTCAAGTGCAACTCAGTTCGGTTGTCCTGACCAGGGGCCTGTTTCTGTTCATGAGAAGGGGAAAAAACAGGCTAACGGGATTCCTGGATTCACCACCAACAATTGAGCACCAGTCCTTGCTGCGATTGGCAATAAATTGTCGTGTGAGCGGAACACCAACACCTTTCGGCTAATCCATGGTCTGTTCGAGGTGAAATAATCATAACTCCTTTTCTCATAATCTGCTTGGAGGCATTTCTGTTTGCAAGCATTGGGGGCATGTGAATGATCTGGGGGCATCAATTTAGACCGTTTGAAACAGGTTGGACCGACTGAAACAGGAGCATCTGGAAAAGTACGGTCAGCCTCCCTATCTATTCTTGTAGTCTGGACTGCCGTTCCCGGGGAGGATTGCGGAAAATATCCTGAAATATCAAAAAAATGGAGATTTGCCGCCACCACACACCACCGAGTGAGGCAATAGGGCGGTCGGGATGTTATCATCTGACGACATCTACCCGTCATAACAATGAGAATGATTGAAAGCTGATGGCAAAGGCAGAGCAGTATCTTAAACCGGAAGTTATCCGCAAAGTTGCCCGACTCGATTTACGGGCACGCTTCATCGTTGAGGGATTTCTGAGCGGTTTGCACTCCAGCCCTTTTCACGGCTTCAGTGTTGAATTCAGCGAACACCGACGATATTCAACCGGGGACGATCCGAAGGATATCGACTGGCTCGTCTATGCGAAGACCGATCGCTATTACATCAAGAAATATCAGGCGGAAACGAATATCACCGGCTATCTGATGCTCGATCTTTCGGAGAGCATGGGATACACATTCAGGCAGGAATTGACCAAATTCGAATATTGCGTTTCTCTGGCGGCAGCCTTGGCCTACATGATGATCCACCAACAAGACCCTGTTGGTCTGGTCACTTTCGATCAGAAATTACGGGCAACCTTGCCGGCTAAAAGCAGGCGCTCCCAGTTGGCGACCATTTTGGCACTATTGGCACGGGCACGGCCAACCGGCCCAACCGAAGTTGCCCACTCGCTCAAACAGTTTGCACCAATGGTCAGGCACAAGAGTCTCATTGTTCTGTTTTCCGATTTATTGGTTGATCCCGATCCCGTTCTCGATTCGTTACGAATTCTTCGTCACGCTGGGCATGATGTGATCGTCTTCAATGTTCTCGATGAAGCAGAAGTCACTTTCCCCTTTAATGGTTCGGTTTCCCTGCGCGATCCGGAAACTGAAAAACAGCTCAAACTGGATGCCTCAGGAATACGTCACGACTACCTGGAAGCACTCAAGGAACTTCGTGAAACATACAAAAAGGAGTGCCTGACCATGGGGGCCGATTTTGTTCCTCTGGATACCAGCATGAGATTTGATACCGCACTGGTCGAATATCTCTCGCAAAGAAAGGCGCGATTCTGATTTTATTCCACCTTGAATATATGCACACTTGTTCATTTAGTGCATTGTCTGGATTCACCTTGCCTCATTCGCTGAAATAGGACAGAATCCCGCCTGCTGGATATCCGGGATAATTTCCATTTAATTTCCATGTTGTTTCCTGCTCACTTGAACCACTTGAATTGATGGCATTCTGTTGTGCTGTATTCGCAAGAAATCCGTTTAATGCTGCTCGCATCGAATTTTCGAATTGATGTCGGAATTTGTTCAGCGTATTTCACTTGCGAAATGCCGAAAATCATCAGGCATCGATTGCTGCTAGTAGCAGTGGTATTGCTGATTCTGTTCCCGGGGTGTTCCACCATTCCGGGAAAAAAGCAAGTGCAACTTGTGAACAACCCCCTGCAACTTACTGCCAGTAATGAGGATGCCGCGTGGGAACGGACAATTGATGTTTTACATGAATTCCTTTTTGAAATTGAGCGTGAAAATCGCCAGGCTCGTACAATCGAAACGAAATACAAGGTGGGCTCCGGAATTCTGGAACCCTGGCACAAAGAATCTGTCGGTTGGAGCAATCGGCTCGAAAGTACGTTGCAGTCACTTCGTCGAAAAGTGATTGTAACACTGTCTCAAGCTTCACCGGGGGCTCAAAATGCCTATGTTGTACAAGTTGTTGCACTGAAGGAGATGGAAGATCTGGATGCGATCGCCGCCAATTCGCCCGGCGGAGCAACATTCCAGGAAAGCACGCCACTCAGCAGAGATCTGAATCAAACGCTTGGTCAGTCTCGTCCCTCGGGCTGGATTCCTCAAGGAAGAGATTTTGCGCTGGAACAGGCCATTCTAAGACGCCTGCAAAAAAAGTCTCCTGGTTATTAACTCAAAAAGAATCTCCATGTCTAATGGAACAAATTTTGTCGATCGACTGATTGTTGGCTGTGGTTATCTGGGAAGACGGGTTGCGTTAAAATGGCTGGAACAGGGCTTGTCTGTTGCAGTTACGACGCGATCAGCGAAGAAGGCAAGGGAGTTTGAAAAGTTGGGTTTGCACCCGATTGTCTGCGATGTCCTTCACCGCTACTCTCTTGAGCACCTTCCAGAATCGAACGTCGTATTGCACTCTGTTGCAGTGGACAGGCAGTCCGGCCAGTCGATGCATTCGGTGTATGTAG
>JALTOP010000297.1 GCA_027000105.1 Planctomycetaceae bacterium
GATTTGAAGGACGTCCGCATAACTGGCAACCAGATCAACATGATGCGGTGCCATCACCTCGGTCACCACGGCCAGGCCGGTTTCATCCCGGGCGGCTGCCAAAAGTTTCAGGCCTTCTTCTTTCATTCCCTGAAAAGAGTAGGGACTGGTTCTCGGTTTGAAGGCGCCACCTCGCAGCCCCTTGGCTCCTGCCGCCTTCACCGCTCGGGCTGCCTCCATCAACTGTTCTTCGCCTTCCACCGAACAAGGTCCCGCGATGATTCCAAGATGCCCGCCACCAATTTTGAGATCCAACGCCTGAACAACGGTTGCTTCCGGCTTAGTTTCCCTGGAAGCAATTTTGTACTCCGCCAGAATCGGCATCACCTGATCGACCGCTTCGCAACTCTCGAAAGCAACGCGGTCTTTGCGTCGATCATCTCCCACGACCGCAATGACGTTTCGTTCCTCTCCGAAAATAACATGCGGCTTCAGTCCCATTTCCGCCACCCGATTGGCTACCTTTTCCGCCTGTTCCCTACTGGAACCCTGTTTCATCACGATAATCATGAGTTGTAATTCACCTGAGTTGTATAAAGTTGAAAGTTGTATGAAACGAATGGAATAGATGGATAGAATTTCTACAAAACACCCTGAATATACGACACCAATGCGTTCATCAGGGTTCAGCCCCGCACAAATTATATGCAGAGCGGGCACCTTTGTCTTCCCTGGAGATGTCTGGAGTGTCTTCCCTGGAGATGTCTGGAGTTGAAAACGGACTGGACAGTGCGAAACGCCTGCCTACTTTGCCGTCTGAATCAGCGTCGCCGTCATCGCGTCGAAAGTTCCCCGATAATTTTCGATCTCCTGATCCTGTCCCTGAATCAACAGCAGTAAGGTAAATTCGGGAAGTTGTATTGCCTGCAGAATAACCGTCACAATCAGGTCGGTACACTCGAATTCGAGCTCCTGTCGGAACCAGCCATGTTCGGAGTGGTCTTCCCGCTCGTAAACGTCGATCTGACCGTACTCCTCGGTGAATGCTGCGACGGCGGACTCCAGCACTTCCACCGGTTCAACCTTCTCTTTCATCGCGGTCAGCATCCAGAAACTTCCCTCGTCGGTAGAGACAGTAACCGTCAGCCCATCTTCCGTCTGCTGCTCTTCAATATCCCAATATCCCGGATACCGGAAACTGAAATGTTCGCACCGGTAAGTTTGATCAAGTAAATGCAATTGAGATTCGTCGAGCATCTCCTGGTGGTTTCTCTATCAAATTGATTTCGGGTCTGGATGAATCGCAATCGATTGTAACGTGCAATTACCGCCAGATCGATCGCCGTAAGGCTTGTTCTGTTGGCTGCGCGATGTACCCGAAACCGTATGACAAACGGAATCCGTCTCAAGACGGGGTATCGGTAGCGGCGACGGTGAAATCGAGCCGCGTCGTTACCTGACCATCAACGACAACTTTGCCAGTTAGGTAAAAGGCGTTCGAAAGACGTTCTGTCATTTCGACATGAATGTTCGCGGTATCACCGGGACGAACCATGTGCTTGAACTTGACATTACTCAATCTTGTTGCAACCGGCACGTTATCACCGTCGATGGCGTGCATTTTTGAAATCAATATCGCGGCGGCCTGCATCGCCATTTCACACTGAATCACACCGGGCAAAATCGGGAAGTCCGGATAATGTCCCTGAAACAGATCGAGATCCGGACTGAGATATTTGCTTGCGTGAATCGACATCTCCTGCAGTTCAAGCACTTCGTCGATCCAGATAAACGGCTCGCGATGCGGAATGTATTGCTTAATTTGTTCCAGATCCATCTTTATCTTCCTGTTTCCCGGTAAGGCTGTCATTGCATTTCTGCCCGAGTTATAATCTTTCCGTGAGCTTCCCGCGAGGTTGCGACCGGGATCATTTGATAAATTTGTCGCCGGCTATCAACTGGCTTTCCTTTTGTCATTCTTCTCGGAGAAACATCATGGTTATCCCGATTGGCCCTTTACCCGCTCTGCCCCAGCGTCCGGCTTCAGCTCACAAGGGAACCTTCGGAACGTCCCTGATTGTTGGTGGATCCCGAGGAATGTCGGGGGCCGCAATTCTGGCCGGTCTTGCTGCACTTCGCGGAGGAAGTGGACTCGTTTTTGTCGCGATTCCTGAATCTGTTTACCCAATTGTCGCCGCCGCGGAACCTTCCTATTTGACAATCCCCCTGAATGAAGATTCGGATGGACAACTGACGATGACCTCTTTACCCGTCATCCAGAAGCAACTCGATCGCTGCACCGCTGCAGGAATTGGCCCCGGCTTGGGGGAATCCCATTCACTCGACCAGTTGGTCGCATCACTCTATTCAGAGACGCCTCAACCGCTCGTCGTCGATGCAGACGCCCTGAACTCGTTAGCCCGTCAACCGGAAGTGATCGGCCAACACAACGGGCCGAGAATCTTGACCCCTCACCCCGGAGAAATGTCGCGCCTCGTCCAAACGACAACGCGGGATGTCCAGGAAAACCGGGAGTCATTGGCCAAAGTTTTCGCTCGCGAACATAACTGCATCGTTGTCTTGAAAGGACAGGGCACCGTCGTCAGTGATGGTGAGCAACTGTTTATAAATACAACAGGCAACAGCGGGATGGCAACAGGCGGGGCAGGGGATGTACTGACCGGCCTGATCACCTCGTTATTGGCTCAGGGAATGCGACCGTTCGAAGCTGCTCAACTGGCTGTCTATATCCACGGGAAAGCAGGGGATCTGGCCGCAGAGCACTACGGAAAACATGGTCTGATCGCCTCTGACCTGCCCATGTATGTCGCGATGGCCCAGAAGGATCTGGAAACATGATATGCCAACCTGTACACATCAACCGATAGCTATATCAGAAAAATCCCCAAAAAAGAAAACAATTTCTGCAAACATTTTGGGACTGGGGGGAACTACTGATACAGCAGGCGATTGATGCTTGATGTTTTCGGGTGTCCCGATAAGCAAGGATGAGGAACGCTGAAAAATGTTCAGCGTCATGGTGTTTATCTTCGACTCGAAGGTTCGGCTTTGCGAATACCAGTTGGTTTGGTCGACACCTTTCGGCGTTTCCTTTCTGGTGGTGAAATCTCGCCATCCGATTGCGGTTTGAGGTTCGATTCTCTTTTCGTGGTTTGTTCTTTCCGAAGCGAAAACTGCTGGTGATCCAGTTGTTATGAATATAGATGCGGTCTCTGCCCGTGCCCGGTGTTTTGATTTTCTCACAAGGATCCGAACATCGGGCTTTTTTATTTTCCGGAAGTTTTATTTTCCGGAAGGTTGTTTCTCGGGAGAATCCGTACCTTCCGGACGAAGTAGCGGGAAGTAGATGACGTCGCGAATGCTTCTGCTGTTGGTCAGTAACATCACCAATCGATCAATACCGATCCCCAAACCACCAGCCGGGGGCATCCCAACCTTGAGGGCCTGAATGAATTCGTGATCCATTTTCGCCATCGAATCTTCCTCGTCCTGCCCGGCTAATTGGGTCATGAACAGTTCTTCCTGCAGTTTCGGATCATTCAACTCTGTATAGGCATTGGCCAATTCCATGCCCTGTACGTAAAGTTCAAACCGCTCTGCGATCGAAGGATCGTCCTGTTTCCGTTTTGTCAGCGGGCAGATGCTGGCCGGGTAATCGATCACAAACACAGGGCCTGTCAAATTATCTTCAACCAATTCTTCAAACAGATCGTTCACGATAACATCCGGATGTTTTCCGGCGGTTTCCATTCCGTTCTCTGCAGCCAGTTTCTGAACCGCTTCGGTATCGTGCATGTCACAACCGGCTGCTTCTGCGAACAGATCCGCATATTTCCGACGGGGCCAGGGCGAAGAAAAGTCGATGGTTGTCGCGTTCTCGCCTTCACCCCAGGGAAGTATCATTGTATCGCTGATCGCCTTGATCGCATCGGTGACAATTGCTTCGGTCAGATCCATCATCGATTCGTAATTGCCGTACGCCTGATAGATTTCGATCATCGTGAATTCGGGATTGTGTGTCGCATCGATCCCTTCATTACGAAAGACGCGACCGATTTCGTAAACCCGTTCGATGCCGCCCACCATCAAACGCTTCAAATGCAGTTCCAATGCGATCCGCAGATAGAGATCGATATCAAGCGCGTTATGATGCGTAATGAAT
>JALTOP010000298.1:0-551 GCA_027000105.1 Planctomycetaceae bacterium
CAAACGGAATAAAAATTTAAACTTTGAAAGAGTAAAGAGTACAGAATTGGGTTTTTGTACACCTAAAAAAAGGAAAAAAAAGAGCAGGGAAGAATCGGAACCTACCGTTGAATCTGTCAAGCTGACAAAAACTTCCGGGACGACAGAAGAAGCATCGGTCGGCGAGTGGATAAAGAAAGCGAGACGCCCCGGTGAGCGGGACGCCGTTCGTTCGCCGATGGTCACCGCTCTTATTTTTGTCGCGTTGCTGCTGGCTGTGGCAGCGGGCGGTTTCTATCTGATGATCGGCAGGCAAACGGCACAGTTGGCATACAACGAAGCCAAACAGAACCGGGAGGAAGGGAAGTATGCCCAGGCGATCCAGCTTTACAAAAAATTCCTTTCCGATTTCCCTACTCATCGCCTGGCGGAACAGGCAAGAATCGAGCTGAGTTTCTCCCAAATTGATCGGGCTCTTTCCGGAGCGGGGAGTGATGTCGGCAAGGCACTTCAGGCCGTTGAAGATTTTGTGACTCAACATCGCCAGCGTGACGACTATCGAGACTGGTTTC
>JALTOP010000298.1:561-4131 GCA_027000105.1 Planctomycetaceae bacterium
TTTTTTGCACGTTTCAAAGCGACCGATGGCAGCGACGACGGAAAGGAAATGGAGATCGAGAAAGCCGCGACGATCGCCCGGGCGGAGTTACTCGAATTCGACGTACAGGAAAAAACCATTGCCCAAATGGATCTGGCACAGAAACAGAATAATGTCTCCGCTGTTCTGAAAAGCTATCGGGAAGCCGTGGTGAGATACCCTCAATTTGAAAAGAAAAAGGAGTTCGTTTCCCGTCTCAAAAAAGCATTGCAGAGCGAGAAGCAGCAGGTCACATCCGAGATGACGACCGACAACAAATCCTCCGCCACCGCTCCCTCACCTGAAGAAGAGACGCTTTTCAAAACCGAAACGCTACTTGTCAGCCGCAACTCGACCCGCTTCGATCTCCAATCGGACGGGCACGTTGTCTGGTTTCTGGTAAAGGGAACATTTTACGCCGTTGACAGAATACTGGGAGAAGTCCGCTGGAAAAAAAGAATCGGGGAACCTGTCGCTTTCGAACCGATCAGTATCAACGCCAAATATGACTCCTGGCTGATTCCGAACCGCTCAGGAAAAGCGATCTCTCTGATCAAACAGGAAGATGGCTCCGTAATCTGGGAACTCGCCTTGAATTCGTCCATCACGTCGCCTCCCGCGATCATCGGTGGAATGCTCTACATTCTCACAGAAAACCGCCAGTTGCACGCGATTGAAAAGGAATCCGGAAAGCGTGTCGGACAAATCACTTTCCCACGTAACATCACGGCCCCGGTTTGCCCTTTGGATGATGAACTGCTTTGTATCGGGCAGGAAGATGTCTTCTATTTTATCGACCGACAGACGTTGAAATGCAGCGAGGTTCGGTATTATGGCCACGCCAGCAAAACAATTGTGGCACAGCCCCAACTGGTTGCGAACCGGTTGGTTGTGCTGGAAAACGATCAGCTCCAGAATGGTCGAATGCAAACGCTCGGCTATTCGGACGATGACTGGAAAATGAAAACGCTCCAGTCGAATCGGCTTGATGGTTTTGCCACCGACACGCCGATTATCTGGGGTGATCGACTGTTTCTGAAAACGAGCCGTGCCATCATTTCCGCCTGGCGGCTTAGCGATGCTCCCGGAAAACCACTCCTGAGCCGCATTACCAACTCGCCCATTCCTTTCGCAACCGATGTCAAAATCTATATGCAGCCGGTTGAGGGGGATCGCCTGCTGATCGCCGGAGAATCGCTGCGTGAAATGACCTTACTGACCAATGCGTTTGAACAACGGGCCTTGCCGATCGAGTTGGGACGGGCAACACAGGCGATTCAAATGTACGGAACCAATTTGGCCGTCGCCGGGGAATCGATTCAGGAACAGGGACGTGTGCTGATCCACTACGATACGGATCAGGAAGAATCATTCTGGCGATTACGACTTTCCTCTGCACCGAAAATTCTGTTTGCCAATTCGTCGGGGTCTCCTTTCATCCGCTGTGTCGATGCCAGCGGCAACCTTTTCGATACTTCCCGCGTCAAAACCGGTACTCAATTCAAATACAGCCAGCCGATTGAACGTGTTCTCGATTTGAAAAAATCCTCAACAGGACGCGTTCGCCTGGGGCACTATTCCGATCCATCCAGCAGGTTGATCTATTCCGGCCGGGAAGTCAGATTGCTGAACTCATCCGGACAGGTCGCCCGTTCGATGCAACTCTCAGCGGCTGCACAAAAAATCGCCGGGACACCTCAAGCCGTTTTCTGGGCAGATCGTGCGGGAATCCATTATACTCCCTGGGATACGACAACACCCGCCGTTGCCGATTGGCTCAGCCCGGTTGAAAAAGAAGAAACGAAATTTCACAACTGGACCGATCTGATCGCAATCGATAAACAGACGTTGCTCGGTCTCAGCAATCGTCGTACCTTAATTGGATTGCAAATACGCGAAGACCCGAGTCGGCATCTGGCGCAATCTGGACTGATCGAACTTGAATCGAAAACGATCGGCAGCGGAACCTACGATGGCAAACTTTACTGGCTTGCCCTGGAAGACGGTTCCAGCATCGCATTCGATCCGCGTTCGCTGGTCATTCGCCATCAGGCCAGGTTCAAATCAACACCAACTGCGGGGCCTTGGCGTGTCGGCACGGCTGTTTATACGGAACTGGATGCGACAAAACTTTCCGCCAGGAGCGCAAAGCAATTCGATAAAGAAAACTGGTCACTCTCACTGGGCAACTCTCCACTGACCTCGGCCCCATTTCTGCTTGATGAAAAAAGGTTATTTCTCTGCACAAACGATGGAACCTATCTGGTGGTGGAGGCTGATTCCGGAAAGAAAATCTCCGAAGGAAAATTGCCTGCAGCAATCAGTTGCCCTCCCGTAACCGTCGACAAATTGCTGTTTCTCGGTTTGAAAAACGGCTCGGTAGCCACTGTTGAGTTCTCTGCATTGCTTGGCAAAAAAGAGTAGCGGGACAACTCGCTGAGCGGTTCTATTTTATGCGTCAACTTTATGCGTCAACGCCAGACGGCGTTACATCTGCTCCCACAAGATTTCACTGCCGGGGAAGACCGGGCCTTCCAGGCAACTGCGGCGGTAATCCCATTCTCCTTCAGCCTGTTTTATCGGAACCACACAACTGAAGCAGGCGCCAAAACCGCATGCCATCGGAGTTTCCAGCGAGACCCAGCATTCCGTTTGGTGATCGGCACACAAGCAGGCAACGGCCTGCATCATGCGAACCGGGCCACAGGTGAAGACGATTATCGATTCGCCCGGATTTTCTGTCAACATCGGCTGCAATAAATCGGTGACCAACCCATGATGCCCTGCGGTTCCATCTTCGGTGCAAAGTTGGATATCGAGTCCTGCGATATCGGATAGATCACTCATATCCGCACAGAACCTTTTTTCACGCACGCCGTAGATCAGCGAGGCTTTTTTTGCCTGAATGCGCTGCCTGTCGGTTTCAGTTCCATATTTTTTCTGCATCAATGCTTCGCGCGATGTCGCCACGAAAGGCGTGTAACCGATCCCACCGGCAACCTGAATGAGGTGATCTGTCTGAACCGCAGGAAAGCCATTGCCGAGCGGGCCCCAGATTTCGAGTGTATCGCCGGGAATCAATTCTTCCATGATGCCCGTCATCTTGCCGACCACGTGGAACCCGACATCGATTCCGACGGCTCGCCCTGTTTCATCGAGTACCGTATCGTACAAGGCAAACGGTCGTCCCAATAACGGATCAGTGCAACCCGGTTTGCGGAGCATGAAAAACTGCCCCGGCAATATCTGCTGTGCCAATTCCGCACAACTCAATCGCACCCGGTAGTTTTCATCACACAGAGCGTCCAGTTCAACAACCTGAGCTTCAATTTGCCTGGTAGATGCGGTCATTTTTTCGGTCGATAGTAGTGCGTTGCCTGTGCGAACATGCTCTCGGCAGATTCCATAATGGTTTCCGATAGCGTTGGATGGGCGTGAATGCTTTCAGCCAGATCGCGGGCAACAGCCGCGGTTTCGACAGCGAGGACTCCTTCTGCAATCATCTCTCCCGCGCCAGCCCCAACGATGCCGACGCCGAGAACCCGCTCGGTT
>JALTOP010000299.1 GCA_027000105.1 Planctomycetaceae bacterium
TTACCGGGCGATTCCCGCAGTTTCGCACGATCCGCCAAAAGGGAGGATTGATGGGCTTCCCGAATCCGCAGGAAAGCCCGTACGATTTATTCATGACCGGGCACGCAGGAGCCAGCGTTTCCACGGCACTCGGTTTGCAAACGGCTGATGATTTATTGTTCGATGATGGTAGAAAGTCGGTCGCCGTGTTGGGAGATGGTGCGCTCCCGTCAGGAATTGTCTTTGAAGCCCTGAATAATGCAGCCGGGTTGAAGAAGGACATGCTGGTTATTCTCAATGATAACCAAATGGGAATTTGCCCGCGCGTTGGCGGCCTGGCAAAATATCTCGACAAAGCACGCGTGGCCCCCTTTTACAACGGTTTGAAACGGGATGTCTCCTGGGCATTGAATAAAGTCCCGATGCTGGGCGGTTCCATTGAAAATGCCATTTCAACCGTGAAAGATTCTCTGAAAACACTTCTGCATGGCGGTATGCTGTTTGAAGAAATGGGCTTTCGCTATATCGGCCCGATCGATGGTCACGACCTTCCCACGCTGAGAAAATATCTGGCGATGGTCAAGGATATTAAAGGGCCGACACTGCTGCACGTTTTCACGGAAAAGGGAAAGGGCTTCAAACCGGCTACCGAAGACCCGGTCACATTTCATTCGCCTTCTTCGTTTGAACGAACCGAGAATGGAGAAGCAGTTCTCACGAAAAAAGGAAGCTCCGCCGCTTACACCGATGTCGCCAGCACAGCGATTTACAAACAGATGAAGCAGGATTCCCGAGTTGTTGTAATGACCGCGGCAATGTGTGCCCGGAACAACCTGCGCAAAACCCGCGAAGATTATCCGACCCGCTTTTTCGATACCGGCATCTGCGAATCTCACGCGGTCGCGTTTGCAGCCGGGATGGCGAAATCGGGAATGAAACCGATCGTCGATATCTACAGCACGTTCCTGCAACGTTCTTTCGATCAGATTTTCCAGGAAGTCGCGTTACAAAACCTGCCGGTCGTTTTCTGTATGGATCGTGCAGGGCTATGCGGCCCCGATGGACCGACGCATCACGGCGTGTTCGACAATTCCTACATGCGAGTCTTCCCGAATATCACCATCATGGCTCCCGGCGATGCCTCCGATCTCGAAGCGATGATCCCGTTTTCGATTCAACACGATGGACCGATTTCTATCCGCTATCCAAAAACATCCGCGGAAACAATTCACCGCGAAGGAACCGCTGCCCCGATTGAACTCGGCAAAAGCGAAGTCATCAACTGGGGAACCGATGGCATGTTCGTTGTCTTTGGTGCTCTGCTTCCTGAATGTCAAAAGGCGGTCGAAAAACTCCAGAAAGATGGCCTCGATATCGGATTGATCAACGCAAGATTCCTGCGTCCGCTCGATACGGACATCATTTTGAAAGCGGTCAAGGAGTGCAACTTCGTTATCACGGTCGAAGAAAACACCCTGTGCGGCGGGTTCGGTTCGGTTGTTCTTGAAGCAGCGAACGAAGCCGGTTTGAACACAACAAACATTCACCGGCTCGGCATCCCCGACCAATTCATTGAACACGGCGACCGCAAAGAATTACTCGCAGACCTCGGCTTGGACCCGGTCAGCCTTATCCAGACCGCCAGGAGCCTCGCCAACGAACGACCCGATCTGGTCGAAACAAACTGATGGCACGTTGTGCCAACAATGCCTTGGTCATTGACGATTTCAAACCGATTCATGATTTCATCGAAGAAACGAAGTTGCCATGCTGCAAAGACTTTACGTCCACAATTTCAGGTGCCTCGAAAACTTTGAACTCAACCTGAAAGAGCTTCCTTCCTCACTACTGATTGGAAAAAACGGCTCAGGCAAATCGACGGTGAGAGATGTTCTTGAAATCTTCCAAAAAATCGGTCGCGGCACCAACCGGATTTCCGACCTCGTCAAAATAAAAGATTTTGCAAAGGGAAGATCCGATATTCCCATTCGTTTTGAGATTGATGTTTTATTGGAAGGGAAATTGTACCAATACGTGCTCGCTTTGGAATTGCCGGACAATTTTAAGGAACTTCGAGTTCGTGAAGAGCAACTTAAAATCAATGATGCCCTGCTTTATTCGAGAGATATTGCAGACGTTTCTCTTCATAGAACCAGGAGTACAATCGGTGGAACAACACAGAGCAGTGTTCAAGGAGTGGTACAAAGTACAAGTCAATTCAGTGTTGATTGGCACATTGCAGCCTTGCCAGTCATCCAAAGTTCGTCAGATAAAGACCTTCTGTATCGATTTAAGACTTGGTTGGAGCAAATAATAATACTTTCACCAGTTCCCCAACTCATGAGAGGAGAATCACAGGGGGAAACATTAAGCCCTGATAAATACGGAAGAGAATTTGGCGACTGGCTTTCAGGCGTCTTGGGGCAGTTTCCCAGTTCCTACACGTATATCGACAATTACCTGAAAACGATCATGCCTGATCTGGAAGATATTCAGAACAGTCCGACAGGGAGAGAGACGAAAGAACTGATTGTAAAATTTCAAAAAAATGGCACAAACTCCTTTTCCGTCCCGTTTGATGACCTTTCCGATGGAGAAAAATGTTTCTTCCTGTCTGCCGTCGTTCTTGCCGCGAATAAATCATACGGCCCGCTCTTCTGTTTCTGGGATGAACCGGACAACTATCTGGGACTATCGGAAGTAGGGCATTTTATCGTTTCGCTTCGCCGGGCGTTCGAAAATGGAAGCGGGGGCCAATTTGTTGCCACTTCTCACAATCCGGAAGCGATTCGCCGATTTTCCGATGAAAATACTCATCTGCTTTATCGGGATAGTCATCTGGAACCTGTGCGTATCAAGCTGCTCAGTGAAATGAAACTTGAAGGCGATCTCATCAACACCTTGATTCTCGGTGACCTTGAACCATGAACGTGAACAAATTCAAGGATCACCTGATTATCATCCCGGAAGACGACGCGAACCGTCAAATTGCGATCGGATTCCAAAATGCACCAGCGTTGGGAGAGGCCCAAGCGAGGCAAATACAAATTTCACCTGTAGCAGGAGGTTACTCCAGTGTGCGTGATGTATTTCTCAACGATTTCCCACGGAACATGCGATAGTTCAACAAACGACGGGTTCTATTACTGATTGATTTTGATGTCAAAACGGATGGAGCCGATTTTACCCACAGGCTCAACTACATGACTGAAAAGATTCCGGATGACATCAAAGATAGAGTATTCGTACTTGGTGTTTTAAGTGAGCCGGAAGAACTAAAAAAAGCGAATAACATTCCCAACAGCTTTGAAGCAATCGGAAAAGCTCTTGCGAAAGATTGTTTCGATGGAACCGATCACGCCTGGGGACATGATCTTCTCAAACATAACAAAGACGAATTATCCCGCATGGAAAAATCCGTTAAACCATTTTTGTTTCCAAATACAAGCAATTCTTAACGAACAGATTCCACTTTCCTCATGAAAAAACCGGTTCGAACATCTGCGGGGTTTAATCTTTTTTCAGCCGGGTTTGCGTTTTTTGTTTGGGGTGGGTGGGCTTATTTTGTGAATGTTTCCCATTCATACAGGCATGGAGTGATTTCCGGGCTTGCGCAGGGGTTTGCCAGTGCGGTGGTGACATTGCTGATGGTTTATGCGGTGACGTTTCTGTACCATCGCTTCGAGAAACCGGTTTTCAAGTTGGTGCTCCCGGGGTTGTTGACGGTGATGTTCACAACAACCTGTACCGTGCTGATTCACGCAATGGTCGGAACGCCTCGCATTTTCTTTACGATACTTCCCGCGTTTACGGTCGGTTTCCTGTTCTGTCTTTATACGTGCAATCAATTAAGAACTCTTGATGGTCAAGACGGGTAGGGTGTGCTGTGCACACCAATTGTGATTCCCAATTCATGAATACATAGCCATCATAGCATTATTTGCTCTTCAATTGTGGTACGCTACGTCGCTGTACAATTCGACGTTTTGAGACTGCTTCTAGATTACTGTATACAAGACTAAGGAAGAAGCAATGAATCCCAGAATATATATTATAAATAGTGTTATTGCATTCTATGCATTGTTTCTCATGAACGGTTGCTCATATAGAATTGAAGAATCTTCCATGAAAATA
>JALTOP010000300.1 GCA_027000105.1 Planctomycetaceae bacterium
CAGCAGACCCGTTTTATCAGAGAACCGTCAGGTTATTTACCCGGAATCATTGAGAATGTATCTGATTATTGCGTGCAGTAAACGGGAAAAGAGTAACAGCCGATTGCTTGCCGAAGCGGCGAGGCAGGAAGTGGAATCGCTCGGTCATGAAGTTGAACTGATTCATTTGAGAGAATATCCTCTCCCTTTCTGCGACGGGGAGTCAGCTTATGCCGACCCGAATGTTGCTGTTCTTGGAGAGAAAATCGCTCGTGCCGAGGGAGTCCTGCTTGCCTGTCCGATTTACAATTACGATATCAACGCCATGCTGAAAAATCTGATTGAACTGACCGGCCAAAACTGGCAGGAGAAAGTTGTCGGCTTTCTCTGCGCAGCCGGCGGGTCAGCCAGCTACATGGCGATTATGGGGGTTGCCAGTAGAATGATGCTCAGTTTTCGCTGCCTGATTCTCCCCAAATTCGTTTACGCAACGGAAAAATCATTCACCGATAATCAGATTAGTGACGAAAACGTCCAGGAACGGATTGCGGAGTTGGGGCGTTCACTTGTTCGCATCAGTACCGCGATACGGAATCATCCATGATGATGGGAGGATAAAGGAGATCAGCACATTTTCATCAGCAGAAAATCGATGTTACGGTTTTAATACATAGCGGGCGGTTTTAGTACGTTTGAATTTTGACTTCGGTGCAGGGAATACGATCCCCAGTTTGCCACACGAAGCGATTTCAACCCGCGATTCGATCCCTGAATGGGAACTATTCCCAAAAGTCAGAAAGTATGACAATGTCCAATCAACCGAAAGTTATTTTGAGTGCGTTTGCGGATGAAGCCGCCAACAGGAAAACAGCAGTAGAACAGATGGCGGTTCTGGCCGGCCTCGGTTTGAAGTATTACAGCCCCCGTTTTGTCGATGTCACTGGTTCGGGCGAAGTGAAGCACGTTGTTGATTTAAGCGAAGACGAATACGCGGAACTGGTCAAATTGCACGAGGAATACGGGATGCAAGTGGCCAGCATCGGCTCCCGCCTGGGAAAGGTAAAGCTGCTCGATGTCGATGATGGTTCGCATAATGTCTATGTCGATCCCGATGAATACCTGGCCGGGGAGGTTCAGGCGACAATCAATGCTGCCCAAAAATTGGGAGCAAAGTTGATTCGAGGGTTCTCGTTCTATCATCCGCAGACAGAGAAACCGCACGGTTATGTCGACCAGGCGGTCGAACGGCTCAAGCCGATTGTCGAAGCCTTTCAGCAGGCAGGCATCATTTACGCGCTGGAGGTGGAGGCGAACCTGATTGGACAAAATGGCCGTCTACTGGCCGAGTTGGCCCAAAAAGTAAATAGCCCGAATATGGTTTTGATATTCGATGGGGGAAATCTTTCCTGCCAGAATCTGTCTCCGGTAGAATGCTTTGCAGAATATGAAGCGATGCGGGACTACATCGGCTGGATTCACATCAAAGATTACCAGATGGATCCGACACTGGAATGGACCGGGGTCGTCGATGAAGAACGGCTCAAGAACTTTGTTCCCGCCAATATGGGTGATTCCGGACATGAAGCCATCTTCCGCGACCTGGCAAAACACCTCCCCAAAATTACCGAGCGGCTTCAGAAAATGGGCGTCCCCGGTTTCTTCACTGAATTGGAGCCTCATTTGAAGGGAGGTGGGCAATTCGGTGGATTCAGCGGTCCGGATGGGATGGGAGTTGCCGTTCGTGCTCTTTGTGAATTGCTCGACTACACACACATCGATTACGATTTACGAAACATGAGCGATATCACCAAAGCCCGCGGTTTTTAGGATCGGATTTCCCATTCACGGGCCTCCCGCTTTTCCTTGACGAAGCCCCTCGCCCCCCGTTGAAGATTATGACCTGTTGAAGTTATACCGCTGTTGAGCGGTTGGGCACTTATCCTGTTGAGCATTTATATGATGCCCCTTGCAGGTGGTGAAAGGTTTGCCTGTCAGGAGTGGGGATCGGGGCTGTTTTCTTTTTTTCGATTGACGATAATGAGGATGAACGCGTAGCGCATGATGGAATCGGCGATCATTCTTGTTTCGGGCGCTGCCGTGGGTATCATCGCAGGGCTGTTTGGAGTGGGAGGCAGTTTTCTGCTCGTTCCTCTTCTGAGTATCGCGACTTCTGTTCCGATCCAGTTTCTGGTCGGAAGTTGCACTTCACAGGTGCTCGGGCCTGCCACTGCCGCTCTTTTATCGTTTCGGATTCGCAGACGTGAGTTGCGCATTCCCCTCATTTTGATGGGGGGCATCGTTATGGGAACGTTGACCGGTTCGGAAATACTTTCGGAGATGCAAAAACAGCTGGGAGATGATTCCCGGATGCTGACAGTCGCTATTCAATACAGTTACATCGCCTTGCTCTGGATACTGGGGCTGTTCAGCCTGTGGGAATCGAGGCGACATCGCAAGGGAAGGCCACTTTCGATCGGCTGGCTGAAATTCCCGAACATCAAACCGACGTGTGAAGTGTTCGGGCGAAATCGTAAACAGAAAATTTCGGTCATTTCGTTGAGCTTGTTCGGGTTGTTTGTCGGGTTCCTCGCCGGCTTTCTGGGACTGAGCGGAGGGATCATCCTCTTTCCCGGACTGCATTATGCCTACGGCATTCCTTCAAAACGCTCTGCGATCATGTCGTTGGTTTTGGTCTGGATGATCGCCTTTCAGGCAACGCTTATTCATGCGGTTCATGGACGGGTCGATTTGAACGTTGTGATGTTGTTGCTCGTCGGTAGCACCTTCGGAGCCAAATTGGGCGTCTACTTAAGTTCGAGAACGACCGGCGGAAAGTTGCGAGAACATTTTGCCGGATTACTTCTCGGAACGGCCAGCATCATCACCATCTATCTGTTGCTGCCTTGACCGTTGCGCCGGGCGGCCCCGTCACTATCAGATGGTCCGGCATCAAACAGTCCGGCATCAAACAGTTCGTTTTTTGGTGCCGTTATCAGATCAACTCCGTAATCACGCTGCCGTGGTCAATTGCAACAATGGGGCGACCGGTATGGTCGTTGAAGTGGAGTTCCGGATCGATCCCCAGCACATGGAAGATTGTGTGGTGAATATCGCCGGGACGCAAAGGCCGGGAAGCCGGTCTTTCACCGAGGCGATCACTGCTGCCGACCACCTGTCCCCCTTTCAGTCCGCCCCCTCCGATCAGAACAGACATCACATTTCCCCAATGGTCGCGACCTGGAGTCCCTTTGCTCAATGGGGGACCGCCATTACCTCCATCATTCATTTTGGGGGTTCGTCCAAACTCACCCATGACAAGCACGAGAACATCATCAAGCATTCCCCGTTGATCCAGATCGGAAAACAGGGCCGAAACAGCCTGATCGACTTTCGGAAGATATTGTTCCATTCGAGCTTGATGATCCCAATGACTATCCCATCCCCCGAAATGACAGGTGACAAAAGTTGTTCCGGCTTCTACGAGGCGGCGAGCAAGCAGGGTGCTTTGTCCCCAACTGTTTCGACCATACCTTTCCCGTGTTTCGGTTGATTCTCGATCGATCTCGAAGGCGATACGCGCTTTATCACCCGTGACCAGTTCAAACGCCTGCCGCTCGAATTGATCCATCGCTTCAAATTTTTTCGAGACATCCGCATATCGTCGCAAACCATCGAAATGTTTCAATAGGGAACGCCGATCTTCCAATCGTGAAACCGTCAGGTTTTTGGGAAGGCTCAAATTTTTGACACGGAACTTATCGGCGTTTGTGTCGCCTTCTGCCTCGAATGGATCATGCTGGTTGCCGAGATAATTCCCACCAAAATAGCCGGGACGCAGGCCGACACTCATACCGTATGGGATGGAAACATAGGGCGGCATCCCCTGTTGGCGGGCACCGGCGACTTTGGTCGCCACACTCCCGATAAAAGGGTATTTGCCGGCTTTCATCGCGCCATTAACACCACCCCGTCCCGTCAGCATCCAATGAGCCCCGGTGAAATGGTCTCCCGTGTCGTGGTGAACCGATCGCAGAATCGAAAATTTATCAGCCACCTTTGCTTGCAGCGGGAACAACTCGGTAATATCCATCCCGGGGACAACGGTTTTGATGGGATCCCAGATACC